>QHPN01000236.1 GCA_003219115.1 Verrucomicrobiota bacterium
AATCTTGAAACTCCCGACTGACACGCTCGAGTATCCGCTGCTCCATTACAATCTGTAGCTGGGATGAGTAACCTCGCCAATTTCTCTACACTTTGCGCAAAACCGCGACCGATTGGCCCAGATTGCCCAACGATTTCATAACCGTTCCGTTTTCCCACTTAATCTCTTCCGGAATCGGAAAATGGCCCTTGTCGCCGTCGCAAAATGATTCCACCACCAAGCCGCTATGATCGGCCCAGGCCACGATCGCATCGCGATCGATAAATTGCGTTAGCGGTCCGCCCGGTTTTGCTCTCAGTGACATTTTAAACGTTTCCCAGTGACACGGGATCCGAAACTCCAGGAACGATATGACGGCCCGCCCCCCTGGTTTCAGGCAGCGCGCTGCCTCCAGGAGATATTGAAAACTTTCCTCATGGGTGGTGTGGGTGAGAACGGAGAAGAACGTGACGAAATCGGCCACATTGTCCCCACACGGGATGCGGATGCCTTCAACCAGACGGAATTCCCAATCATTCCGTCCGGTCAACGCTTTGGCGGCCTCAATCAGTCGCGGAACGACATCAGTTCCGACGTAGCGAATGGTCTTATCGCCCGCCAGCTGCTGGGCCAGTCGGCCACTCCCGCAACCGACATCGATGACAAGATGCCCGCTGTTTAATCCCAGCGAGCGCAGCAGGTAATACTCCAGTTTACCGACGGCATCGAATTCGCCGCCGACCGCCCGACGCAACGCTTCGTCTTTGCAATCGACGCGTTGCTCCAGTCTCCGAACGTGATCGATGTAGGCTTGGTTGCGAGAGTTCTCGGACATCGCAGTAGCGTGGCGAGAACAATGTGACCCAAGACCGCCGCGCTTGCCAGTTCAGGCGGTTTGCTGCGGAATCAATTATCTCGCTTAATTCACCGTGCCGCTGATTGAATTTCCGCCTGCGGGGTTACTGACGTTTCACAGTCGCCTTATCTGCAACGACTGATTCGAAGCGGTCGCGTCGTCGGCGGCTTTGTCACGGTCCAGGGAGCATCGCTGAAACCAGGGTGACGTGGCATGAAGACTACGCGACGGCCGCTTCGCTTCAACTCAGCCTGCAGCCGGACGCTGTAGCCGCGGGTTATGACCGCCGTTTCAATTGTAAAGTTCAATCGGTTACAGCACACTAGAACCCGCGCGCGTCATCTGCCGTTCTGCGCAAAACAAGATGGAAGAAACCAACGTCAGCGCTATCACTCACCATCCCATGCCTGCGCAATGGGCGCGTAGCTTTTTCATCGCGCTGCTCCCGGTCTTTGCAGTTTTTCTCGGCGGCGCGACCAGCAAGTGGGCCGAAGGCATCGTGGTCGCCTTATTGGGCCTCTTCCTGATCTTCCAACCGCCACGCCGCTCGTTGGGTTGGAAGATTAACACCGTCTTCGTTGCCTTCGCGCTCTGCGGTCTCGTTAGTTTTCTACCGCAGGCCTGGTTTTTCACGCCTGATTGGCGGACCGCACTACAAAACGACCTCGGGATAAAATTGCCCACTACCGTCACTTCTCAACCGTGGGTCACCCTTGGTTGCTTCGCCAGCCTCGTCGCCGGTTTGTGCTGGCTCTACCGTGTCTCGGCCCAGGAACTGGAATTGCGCGTTGCGCGGTTCCAGTTGCGACTCTTCGCCGCTGGGATTGTTGCAATCGCCGCGCTTAGCATCCTTGTCTACCTCGCGCATCAATCCATCCCGTTCTGGAGAAACGAGCGCAATTTCGGGCCGTTTTTGAATCGCAACCAAACTGCCGATCTCTTCGGTCTCACTTCCGTTCTCATCCTCGCCTCGGGTCAGGATGACATTCGGCACGGCCGGACACGCTGGGTCTTCTGGATCATCGCCCTTGCTATCGTCATTGCCGCCATCTGCCTCAATTTTTCCCGTGCCGGAATTCTCATTCTTGTCGCCTCGAGCGCGATCTGGATCGCGACGGTTGCATTGCGTCTGGGCGCACCGGCCCGCGCCGGCGCTGCTTGCCGCATCTCGTTAGCTGTTTCGTTTCTCCTGATTCTCGTTAGCGCGCTCCTACTTGCCGGTGGGCCGACGTTGGAGCGTTTTCATTTGCAAAAATTCGCGGGCAGCGATTTCCCGGCCGATTTCCGATGGTTGATTTTCCAGGACGCCTGGCAATTGATTCGCTCCTCACCATGGGTCGGTCTCGGGCTGGGTAATTTCGAGTCTATTTTTGCCATTTTTCGTGATGCCTCACGCGGCACGACCCGTTCGCTTCATCCCGAGAGCGACTGGTTTTGGGTTTGGTCGGAGATGGGCTGGCTGGCGATCCCTCTTATTATTCTGGGCGCGCTATTGTTGATCCGCCGCGTAGCGCCCTTGGAAGTCGGGACCAACCAGCGTTTCCGTCTCGCCGCTTTGATTGGTGCGCTGATGTTTGCCTGGCACGGCTTGGTTGATGTTTCGGGGCATCGTGTTGGCACGGCCTACTCCGCATTGTTCCTACTCGGGCTTTCTCTGCACCGGCCAACTAAGTTGCTCTGCTCAAAAATTACAGAATGGACGTTTCGGGTTCTGGGACTTGCTCTTTTCGCAATTGGTCTTTCCTGGGCTGTTGCGTGGCGCTCAATGGCGATGTTGCCCGGCGCGGTTGGTGCCAACAATGCCAAGCAACTCGCCGTCGTCGCGAGTCGCGGTCATAACTTTGCCGAAGCGATCAACCTGACGACGCGAGCGTTGAACTGGGCGCCGCTCGATTGGGAACTATATTATTTGCGCGGTGCGGCCGAGGTTGCGCAACGCGAGCCGGAGCAG
Organism: Verrucomicrobiota bacterium; assembly: GCA_003219115.1. Classification (GTDB taxonomy): domain Bacteria; phylum Verrucomicrobiota; class Verrucomicrobiia; order Chthoniobacterales; family UBA10450; genus AV69. Next base: position 2,787 of record QHPN01000236.1, read on the forward strand.
AAGGCGCTCGACGATTTTCGCCGGGCGCGATTTCTGGAGCCGAATTCCGAATCCGTGCCCTTGCAGGAAGGTTTCGTTTGGCTCCGCACCAGGCCGGACCTGGCGGAAATGGCATGGCGCGAAGCGCTGCGCCGCGCTGGGACACAACGCAAGGATGTATTCCGCAACATCATGTTTACCGCCGACCTGCGCGATCCGACTGCGCGCCCGATTATTCGCCGCCTCGCTTTCAGCGAACACGACCTCGCGCTCGCCTATTTCGAACAATTGAACGCGCAGGAATTTCGACCTGCTTTTAGCAAATTTTTCGACGCCGATCCGGATCTGACTGCGATGACACCGGAGGAAAAACGCGAGTTTTTCCAGCTTTGGGACGGCCGAGGCGACATCAACGCGCTCGTCGCGGTGGTGAACAAACATCCCGAATGGTTGCAATACACCTGGCGTGCGGTTGCCAAACATCGCGCCAGCTCGGGTGATTTCCGTGGTGCCTGCGAATTGATGGAGAAATACGATAGCAAAACTGTTTTGCCGCCGGAAGAAACGGGCCAGTCACTCGAGCGGCTGCGTGACCGGGTGTATCGTGGCACGAACGATTTTTCCGCCGCCTATACGCTCTATCGCCAGCAAATGAGCCACGGCTCGATTGACGACGCGCTTGCCACCATTAGGCACTTTACCTTTAACCGGAATCCACCGGTTTATTTCCATTTGTTGGAAGCCCAGGCGTGGGCGGCAAAAAACAACTGGGAAAAATCTTGGAACGCGTGGAGCAAGTTCGAGGAAGTGAAGCAGAAATGACGCGCGACCCCTCCAATTAGACGCGGTACGAATAAGGTCGTTCGGCGATCGACGCAAAAGAAGCAACGCTGCACCTATTCCGCGCGCGTCATCCCGAACCGCACCGGCGGAGAGGGATCTCACCTAGGCTGGTGGATTACCAAATAACCGATGTTTACCGCAAACTACGTTGGCGAGATCCTTCGCTTGCGCTCAGGATGACATCGGCGTTGTGGAACGATCGCCTTCCTGCGTCGCCTAATGCCCCACGGTCGGCGAAACCGACATCGAATAAGTGATAAAACCGCAGATAACGGTCATCACTACCATGGCGACGATGAAAATGCCGTCGGCCGCGCGCTCAATTCGGTGCCTCCGCCGAAAACTGCGAGCGCGCAGGGCGGCATAGGAAAGCAGACACGAGGTCAGAAACAAAAGCGCGTCAGTCGCAAGAAGGTCGTCGGCCAAAGTATCAGCTTTGCCGAGAGTAATGACGACGCGAACCAGTCCGATCACTGTCAGGCAAACGCCCACCATCGCCGATGAGACGGTGAAGATGTGAATGCAAATGTCTTCTTCGAGCTTTTTTCCGTTGTTGTCCGAGGCCATTCCACCTTCGACACTCAAATTCGCTCCGCGTTAACTGAAAAACGCTGTGCTTACGGTCATCCCGCCATTCGCGGGACTCAGGATGGCCAGATTACAGAGTTCTACTTCGTTAAAGCGGCCTGGGCGGCGGCGAGACGCGCGATGGGGACGCGGAAGGGACTACAGCTGACATAGTCGAGGCCGAGGCGGTGACAGAATTTCACGGAATCGGGATCACCGCCGTGTTCGCCGCAGATACCCA
>QHPN01000237.1 GCA_003219115.1 Verrucomicrobiota bacterium
CTAACGATCGCCCAAGGGCGGTTTCGGCGGAGAAATTGGTGATGCGTTGGTTTCTCATTCCCTTTCTTGCCGTTGCACTATCGGCGCGAGCGGAAGATCAACCCGCTTCGGCCGTCAGTCGCGAGGTCAAAGACATTTTTGATCACTGCAAAAAAGCGGTGGTGAAGATTCACGGCGCCGACGAGCACAGCGAGCTTTCCGGCACCGGCTTTTTTATCGACCCGACCGGTACGATTTATACGGCATATTCGGTGGGGGGTGAGGGAAGCAACTTTACGGTTGAGCTCGATGGGAAAAAGCTGGCAGCGCGCCAACTCGTGACGGATGTGCGCAGCGGGATTGCCATTCTCAAAGTCGACACGGCCTCGCCCGCGTTGCCCGTTGGCAAATCCGAAAACATGGAGGTCACTACCCCTGTCATCGCGATCGGGTATCCGCTGGATCTGCCGGAAACGCCCAGCCTCGGGTTGATCGGCGGTTTTGATCGAAAATATCTCGGCTATTATTTTCATACCACGCATTTGCGAGTGAACGTGGCAACCCAGCGCGGGGAAGCGGGCTCACCGCTCCTAAACATGAAGGGCGAAGTCGTGGGCATTGTTGCGTTCACTCTGGAAAACAATTCGTCCTGCTATGCTTTGCCGATCGAGGCGGCGGAAAAAATCCGGAGCGATTTCCTGCGTTTTGGCGAAGTGCGACATGGCTGGATCGGCGCGAACTTGATGCAGGCGTTGGAAGCGAAAGCGGGGTCGTCGGCGGAAGTAACCGAGATTCTCGATAACACACCCGCAGCGAACTGCGGAATCCACCCGGGCGACATTTTGCTGCAAGTCGGGCGCAGGGAAATCCATCAACCGGACGACATCATCGACGCCTCGTTCTTTATCAGCGCGGGCGACAACGTGCCGATCACGGTTATGCGTGGCGACGAGAGATTGACATTCAATGCTCAGGCTGAGGTTCATCCGACCACCGAACAGGTGCAGAGGATCCAGCGTCTCCAACATCCATTGATGATTGCGCAGCCGAGCACGAATCAGCCGGCGCTGCCGCTGAGCTTGCAAAAAGCACCCGAACGCACGCCGTAAGAGAAGAAATCAATGGGCTGCTCGCTCGCTCGGACGGGCCGATCCCGCGATAATGGACCTCACGGCATTGCTGACTGGTCGTCGTGCCGTTTAATGGAGTTGTTGCAGTGTTCGCAAAGCGAACGGCAATAATGCGAACGTGGTGGCGTCAAAAAAACCGTGTGCGAAAACGGCTGGCCAGATCGACCGGTGAAGAATGATCAGGCTTCCAAGCAAGAAACCGATGAATCCTGCGGCTGCTGCTGCCGGAATACCGAGCGGTAGATGGGCAGCGCCGAAAGCCAGAGCGATGATGGCCATAGCGACGTACTGGCCGTAAGTCGAGTCGAAGACGCGGGGCCAAAGGTATCGCATTCCTGCCAGAGTGGCGACGCGCCACAACTCTTCGCGTAAGCCCGCCAAAACAAAGCTCACAACAGTAATCGTCAGCCAAAAATAAACGGGATCCTTCTGAAGCGAAGAGACGTTCACTACTCTTTCGAATTCGGGGCGGTTCGCGCTAAGATATTCGCGAATATCTTCCGCCGGCACTAGACCTGTGATCCCTAGCAGGACAACGACAGCGATTAGCGTGAATGCGACCGCCAGGCGAAGCACAAGGGAATATCCTGCTCCCAATGGGACAACCCACCAACCGGGTCGCCAGCGGAAGTACAAATCATCAAGGCGAACGCGCGAAGCTAGCCAGCCGAGAGCAAAAAGGAGCCCGAAGGCGGACAATTCAATCCCGCACGCTGTAAGTAACCCAGCTGGCGTACCTGTGAGGGCTGGATGATGTCGAATCTGGATGAGCGCAAAAATTGTTCCGGGGAAAAAGTAGCCCCCGATAACGATCAGATGAATCCACCACCGCCAGCGGGCTACTTGGGATTTCATGCGATCATTCATCAGCAGAATGCCTTGAAGAATACAATCCTGCGCACCAGAGCGCACGCCGTAAGAAATCAAGGAACGGCACCGAACGCGCCGTCATTCCGAGTCGCATAGAGGACGAGGGATCTCACCAATAGGGGTGGGTCACGCAAATATTGATTCGGTACCGTTAGGCCTTCGCAGGGGGCCCTCGCCGTCTTCGCGGCTCGGGATGACAGAAAGAGCGTGTTACCGCTCCAACATCCGGTGAAACTCCTTTTCGCCGATGATTTTTACGCCGAGTTTTTTTGCTTTTTCCAGTTTGCTGCCCGCTTCTCCGCCGGCGAGCAGGTAATTGGTTTTTTTGCTTATGCTTCCGCTGACATGACCGCCAAGCGCTTCGATTTTCACGGAGACCTCGTCCCGCGTCATGGACGGCAAGGTTCCGGTCAAAACAAACGTTTTTCCGGCGAGCGGCAGTCCCTGCATTTTTTTTGCTGAAACTTTCTCGGTTTTCGCCTCGATCTCGAGCTGTTTCATTCGTTGGAGGATCTTCTTTCCCACGGACGAGGCAAAGAAATGGAGAACACTCTGCGCAACGACCGGCCCGACTTGGGTCACAATCCCGCGTTGCTTGTCTATCTTACTTTTCGACGGCTCCGCGAAACCGGATTTGATCAGGCGATCCGCAATTTCTTTCGTCCCGCCGTCGCGGAATTTATCGCTTTTCTTTTCATGATAGCGGACCACATCGCGAAGAAGCTGAGAACTCGCGACGTCGTCGATCGATTCATGAAAACGTGCGAGATCCGTCGCGGTCGTTTTGCCAACATCAGGAATCGCCAACGCATAGAGCCAACGCGAAAGCGGCGCAGTTTTCGCGCGTTCAATTGCCTGAATCGCTTTGCTTGCGTTCTTTTCGCCGAAAACGCGCGGCGCGTCGTCGGTTCCCAGATTGAGTTTCGCGAGTTGTTCAACCTTGAGCTCAAACAAGTCGAGCGGTTCGTGCACGAGCCCGCGCTCGACCAGTTTATCGGCAACAATTCCGCCGATACTCTCGATATCGAGTGCGCTACGAGCCGCGAAAAACTCCACTCGTCGCGTCGTTTGCGCCGGGCAGAGAATATTTTCACAACGCCACGCAACAAATTGGGGATCGCGCCGGACCTCGCCGCCGCAGATCGGGCATTTGCCGTGGATGTGCTGGAAAAAATCGAACGGCTTGGCGTTGCGCGGCCGTTTCGATTGAACGACCTCGACCACTGCTGGAATGACTTCACCGGCTTTTTCGATCACGACGGTATCGCCGATGCGAATGTCTTTGCGCTTGATCTCGTCTTCATTGTGCAGGGTCGCGCGTGAAACCGTGCTGCCGCTAACGAGGACTGGCTCGAGCACCGCCACCGGCGTCAAAATTCCGGTCCGCCCGACCTGGACTTTGATATCGAGCAATTTGGTTTCAACTCGCTCGGCGGCGTATTTGTAAGCAATGGCCCAGCGCGGCGATTTCGCGGTGAAGCCAAGGCGTTCACGTTGCGCAAGCGCGTCCACTTTGATCACCGCTCCGTCGGTCTCGTAAGGGAAACTGCGCCGGATTTCATCGAGATCGCGAATTGCCTTGAGAATTTGATCGACCGAATCGGCCAGGGACCAATGTGCGTGCGTGGGCAAACCGACCTTTCTGAACAATGGGAAAATTTTTGAGTGACGATCCACCTCGGTGCCTTCAATTGCGCCGGTCCCGTAAAAAATCATTCCGAGCGGGCGCTTGGCCGCGACGCCTGGATCGAGCTGTTTTAGCGAACCGGCGGCGGCATTTCGCGGATTGGCGAAAAGCGGCAGCCCGGCGGCTTCACGCTCCTTGTTGAGTTTTTCGAAGCCGGCTTTGTCGAGATAAGCTTCACCGCGCACTTCGAAAACTTTTGGAGCCGCGCCGGGCAATTGGTGAGGCACCGATTTAATCGTCCTGATGTTCTGCGTAATGTCGTCGCCGATCGAACCATCGCCGCGTGTCGCGGCGTACTTCAGTTTGCCGTTTTCATACAGCACTGACACGGCGACGCCATCTACTTTGGGTTCGACCACGACCGGAATTTTTTGCTCCGGCAAGAGACGCGTGATTCGTTTGTAGAAGTTGGCGACCTCTTCCTCGGAATAAGTGTTGTCGAGGCTGAGCATTGACACGCGATGCTGAATTTGCGCGAAGGCCTGCAGCGGTTTACCGCCGACGCGTTGAGTAGGTGAATCCGGCGTGACCAGGTCCGGAAATTTCGTCTCAAGATCGAGCAGTTCTTTATAAAGCCGGTCGTATTCCCGATCGCTGATGGTGGGCGCAGCCTCTTCGTAATATCGGCGATTGTGTTCTATAATGTCGCGCCGCAATGAATCGATACGCTTGGCCGCTTCCGCTTCAGTCATGTCTTGATCATACGAACGAGGGTTCGCGAGACAATCGTGCGAGTTGCATCGCGTTTGTCATCCCGAACCGCGGAGAGGGTGAGGGACCTCACCTATGGTGCTAGCTCGCACAAGGTAGTTTGGGTGTTCAATGCCAACTTGGGTGAGGTCCTTCGCTTGCGCTCAGGATGACATTGGAAAAGTGGAGGGTTGCGCGACAGATTGGTAAGTAGTGACGCGCCGCGAAAGAATTCTGGGAATTGAAGGCGGGGGAACAAAGACCGCGTGGGCGTTACTCGCTGATGGCGCAATCATCGAGTCCGGAAAATTGGCGCCGTCGAATCTGCGACTAACGCCACCGGATCAGATCACA
>QHPN01000238.1 GCA_003219115.1 Verrucomicrobiota bacterium
CATCGACACTGCCGCGCCAGTCGCGCGCAAGAAAACGGTCGCGTGCGCGCCGCGTGATCTCGTCGAAATGCCGTTCGTATTCGACAAACGCATCACGCGCTGCTTCCGCGCAAAGCGCAGCGAGACGACTGTCCGTCAGGGAGCTGCGTTCCATTCCAAATCGGGAAAGCTCTGTCTAATCCCGAAGGGATGACTGGAAATTAGCCGGTGGTGCCAGCCACCGGTGGTATAACAAGCTCCAAGCCCCGGCGGGGGCGCAGGAGAATTGCATAATATGCCATCCACTCATCTCAGTTTGCACTATCACATCGTTTTCGGAACCAAAATCACGAGCCCTGGGACGTGCATGTTGTTTCGCGTGGCAATCGAATCTGGGAGCGCACGCGCCTCGCGTGCTGGCGATGGCGCCATCGCCATCGCGGACTTTTCGCCGGAGATCTTCGCGGCGTCACACTGAATAGATGCGACGCGCCTCGCTCCGTCGCCCCGCTGGGGCGGATATAATATTTTCATCCGGTGGTTTGCACCACCGGCTAGTCTCCAGAAACCCTCCGGGTTCATGGTGGGTGTAATGGTTCCCGGATCTGCATGGGTGAGATCCTTCGCTTGCGCTCAGGATGACAGAGCGATGGCGATAGGTGCGGTTGTTGTCGAATTCTTTGCGCGCCCGGTGCCCCGCGGGCTCGCAGAGCTTGCCCCTCCATAAAATCGCAGGAGAATGCGGAAATTTGATAGCAAGGAAAGGATCCAGCGCGAGGGCCTAACCTAAGGCCAGAGTTAAAATTCCTAATGAAATTGCTCCTGCTCGGTCGAGCCCGCGAGCGCCGCGGTTGAGGTCTCGCCACCTGCGATCACCTTTAACACTTCGTCGAAGTAACCGGTGCCAACTTCGTGTTGATGTTTCGTCGCGCTATATCCCTCGGGCTCGGCGGCGAACTCTGATTCCTGCAATTCCGAGTAAGCTGCCATGCCGCGATCGCGATAGCCGCGCGCGAGTTTGAACATGCTGTAGTTGAGCGTATGAAAACCGGCCAGGGTGACGAACTGAAACTTGTAACCCATCGCGCCCAGCTCGCGCTGAAACCGTGCGATCGCGGCGGAGTCGAGTTTCGCTTTCCAATTAAACGAGGGCGAGCAGTTGTAAGCGAATAGCTTGCCTGGAAATTTCGTGTGAACGCCTTCAGCAAACTTCTTTGCTTCATCGATGTCCGGCTTCGATGTCTCAAACCAAAGCATGTCGGCATAGGGCGCATAGCTCAGGGCACGCGCGATCCCCTGATCGGTCCCCGCCCGGACTCGGAAGAATCCTTCACCGGTCCGTTCGCCAGTGAGAAATTCGTGATCGCGCTCATCCACATCGCTGGTGAGGAGCGCGGCGCTACCCGCATCGGTGCGCGCAATCAGAATGGTCGGCACATCGCAGACATCCGCGGCCAGCCGCGCGGCGGTGAGATTGCGGATGGCGGTGGCTGTTGGCACAAGGACTTTGCCACCCATGTGACCGCACTTCTTTTCGCTCGCGAGCTGATCTTCGAGATGAACCCCGGCCGCGCCGGCTTCGATCATTGCTTTGATTAATTCGAAGACGTTGAGCGCTCCACCGAACCCGGCTTCCGCATCGGCGACAATGGGAACAAACCACTCGATGTCGTTTTTTCCTTCCGCGTGCGCGATCTGATCGGCGCGCTGCAACGCCAGATTGACGCGTTTAACCACAGCGGGAACGCTGTTCGCGGGATACAGACTTTGGTCCGGATACATTTGCCCGGCGAGATTTGCGTCTGCCGCCACCTGCCAGCCGCTGAGATAGATCGCCTTTAATCCAGCGCGGACCTGCTGCACGGCTTGATTGCCGCTGAGCGCACCTAGTGCTGCGACGTATCGCTCGGTCTGAAGCAATTCCCACAGCTTTTCCGCGCCACGCCGCGCCCAGGTGTGCTCGATGATCAGGCTGCCTTGCAGCCGGCGAACATCGTCCGCCGAATAGGTACGCTCGATCCCACGCCAGCGTGGATCGGTCGACCAGTTTGGTGTGGCTTCCCTATTCACGCACATCGCTCCCTTTGGATAGCAGAGGAGACACGCGCGTCCCCGGCCAATCAGCCGAGAGCATCATACGCGGGCAAGGTGAGAAATTCGGCAAACTGATCATCAGTGGTGATTCTGGCAAAGAGTTCCTGCGCCGTGTTAAACCTGTTGTCGGCCGGCGCTTTCACCTTCGCCAGCTCTTCCTCGAGCACACTGCAGAACAATTCCTTCGTCACCTTGCGTCCATCACTCAGCACGCCGTGGGAATTTCGAATCCACTGCCACACTTGCGCACGTGAGATTTCGGCGGTAGCGGCGTCTTCCATCAAATTAAAGAGCGGCACGGCGCCGCGTCCGCGCAGCCATGCCTCGAGATATTGCACGCCCACACTGACGTTTTGGCGCAAGCCGGCTTCGGTGATCGGTTCACTCGGCTGAAAATCAAGCAGATCGTGCGCCGTCACCTTCACGTCGTCGCGTCTTTTTCCGATCTGGTTCGGCTGTGGCATCACGGCATCGAATGCTTCGATCGCCAGTCGCACCATTCCCGGATGCGCCACCCAGGTGCCGTCATGGCCATCGTTGGCCTCGCGTTCCTTGTCTGCGCGAACATTGGCGAACGCCTGCTCGTTTTTCGCGGGATCATCTTTCACCGGAATGAACGCCGCCATTCCGCCCATGGCGAACGTGTTCCGCCGGTGACACGTCTTGATGCAAAGCAGCGAATAGGAATGCATGAAATGCGTCGTGATCGTGATCAGCGCGCGATCGGCCAGCACGAAGTCCGGCTTGTTCCGAAACTTTTTGATGCAGGAAAAAATGTAATCCCAACGTCCGCAATTCAGTCCGGCGGAATGGTCGCGTAGTTCGTAAAGGATTTCGTCCATCTCAAACGCGGCCGGAATGGTTTCGATGAGCACGGTCGCGCGAACGCTGCCGCGCGGAATTCCCAGTTCGTCCTGCGCGAGATTGAAGGCGTCGTTCCAAATCCGGGCCTCGAGATGGCTCTCCATCTTCGGAAGATAGAAATACGGGCCGCTGCCGCGATCGAGTAGCTCGCGCGCGTTGTGGAAAAAGTAGAGACCGAAATCGAACAAACCGCCGGCGACAGACTGGCCGTCCACGAGCATGTGCTTTTCGATCAAATGCCAACCCCGTGGCCTGACGAGTAAGGTAGCGAGTTGCTCGCCCAGCTTGTATTCTTTCCCTTCCGGACTGCTGAAGCTAATGGCGCGCCGAATGGCATCGCGCAGATTGATCTGACCCTCAATCATGTTGCGCCACGTCGGCGAATTCGCGTCCTCGAAATCCGCCATAAACATTTTTGCACCGGAGTTGAGGGCATTGATCACCATCTTGCGATCGGTCGGCCCAGTGATCTCGACGCGGCGATCGCGCAGATCGGCCGGAATCGAAGCGCAGGTCCAATCGCCATCACGAATGTGTTTCGTTTCGCTGAGAAAATCGAGCGACTCGCCCGCATCCAACCGAGCCTGACGCTCCTGCCGGCGCTTTAAACATTCGACTCGGCGCTTTCCGAGTTCGCGCTGCAATTTCGCTACCAACGCAAGCGCATCGCGGGTCAGGATTTGATCGAATCCCGAGGCAATTTCGCCACGAATTTCAATTCCATCAGGCAGGCTGGTCATGGTTGGCGGTCATAGTAGCGCATCGTGATGGCATCGTCGCGGATGAAGTCACCCAACACATCATCCCTCCTGTCATTCCGAGCGAATACGCCAGTCCGGCTCGGACCGAGGAATCTCTAACTTAATTTCAGAAAAGACTCGAGATGTCTCGACTGACGCTCGACATGACAGGAGGCAAGGAGAATGCGCCAATCAATCCTTCGACTTTGCCGGGCGCGGCGGCTAAAAGTAGAGACATGAAGCTTCGACTCCTCGTGGTAATTTCAACGGCCGTCTCGCTCACATCGTTTGCGCAACAAAACCCGCAAAAATTGGCAGACGCCGAGCTGCCGTCGTTGCTCACCATTTACAAAGACCTTCACAGCCATCCGGAACTATCCACTCAAGAGCAGCGGACGGCAGCGTTGCTCGCGAAAGAGTTGAAAGCGGTCGGCTGCGACGTGACCGAGAATGTGGGCAAGTACGAAAACGCCGATCAGAAATGTTATGGCGTTGTCGGCCTGATGAAAAATGGCGACGGGCCGGTCGTATTGGTGCGGACTGATCTCGACGCGTTGCCGGTCCAGGAAGAAACCGGATTGCCCTATGCCAGTAAGGTCACAGCCAAAAATGAAAAGGGCGATGAAGTGCACGTAATGCACGCCTGCGGACATGACGCGCACGTCTCGATGCTCATCGGCGTGGCGCGTTCACTGGCAAAATTGAAAGACCAATGGCGTGGCACGATCGTGTTCGTCGGGCAACCGGCGGAAGAACTTGGCACTGGTGCGCGCGCCATGTTGCGCGACGGGCTTTACACCCGCTGGCCGAAACCGAATTACGCGCTCGGGTTTCACGACAAAGCCGACCTGGAGATCGACCACATCGGCGTCACCGAGGGTTACACCTCCGCCAATGTCGATTCGGTTGATGTGACCGTGCATGGCATTGGCGGTCACGGCGCATATGTCCACCGAACCAAAGACCCGATCGTGCTATCCGCGGAAATCATCAATCAATGGCAGACGATCGCGAGTCGCGAGACCAATCCGCTCGATCCCATTGTCGTCACTGTTGGTTCCATTCACGGCGGGACCAAGCACAACATCATTCCCGATGAAGTCAAAATGCAGCTGACGGTTCGAACCTACAAAGCGGAGGTACGGGAACGCGTCCTCACCGCAATCGAACGCATCGCCAAGGGCTGCGCCACTGCCGCCGGGCTGCCCCCCGACAAAATGCCCACCGTGACCGTGGAGCGCGATCACTTTGCACCCGCGATGTACAACAATCCCGAGCTAACCAAACGACTGGTCGCAGCCTGGAAGAAAACGCTCGGCGATCAGAACGTCGAAATGGTTGATGCAACTATGGGCGGCGAAGATTTTTCTGAATACAGTCTGTTGCCAGAACATTCGATACCGGCGGTCAATTTTCATGTCGGCGCAGTGGAACCGGCAAAATT
>QHPN01000239.1 GCA_003219115.1 Verrucomicrobiota bacterium
GATCCCGGCGAGCCGGAACACTATCGCAAAGACGTCCCGAAGGCCGAAGTGCACGTGCTGGATGCCGGTCATTTCGCACTCGATACCAAAGCTGACGAAATCGCGGCACTGGTGAGGGCGTTCATGAAATAAGCTGAACGGCCGGCAGGCTTTCATCTCTAGTCGCTGATCACTCGCACCTGGCGAATTTTCTGAATCCAAGGGCCGGCCGCGCTGCATCTCACAAAGCAAAACCTTGCGCGCTTATGGAGAAACTTCTGCAGGATATCCGCTTCGGCTTTCGCCAACTCATCAAGCGACCCGGCTTCGCCGCGCTTGCCATCGTTTCCATGGCGCTCGGCATCGGCGCTAACACTTCGATATTTAGTTTGGTCGGGTTCCGGCGCGCAGAGCTAGCCGGGTCGAGCCGATGATTGCGTTGCGCGCGGAGTAAGTGAGGAGCGGTCGTGCTGGCGTTCCGGATCACGATCGGAAAGGGAAGGCAGACGGTGGTCAAACCTAAAAATTCTTTAACTGTTGAATTGCTCACTCACTGCGCGGCGATCGCGCTCTGTTGCGCGCGCAAGACGTATTTCTGGATCTTTCCGGTCGCGGTCTTGGGTAGTTCCTTGACGAAGGTTACGCTATGCGGCGCCTTGAAATGCGCGAGGTTCGCCCGCGCAAACTCGCGCAGCTCGCTCTCGTCGGCGCACGCGCCCTCCCTCAGAACAACGAAGGCGTGCGGCGCTTCGCCCCAGCGTTCATGCGGCCGCCCGACGATCGCGACCTCCTGCACGGCCGGATGCTGCAAGAGCACGCTCTCGACTTCGATGGAGGAAATGTTTTCGCCGCCGCTGATGATGACATCTTTCAGCCGGTCGCGAATCTCGACGTAACCATCCGGATGCACGACCGCAGCGTCGCCAGAATGAAACCATCCACCGCGTAAGGCTTGTGCGGTCGCCTCCGGGTCGTTGTAGTAACCGGCCATGATCACATTGCCGCGGGCCACTATTTCCCCCTGGGTAATCCCGTCTCGTGGCACATCGTTTCCTTCTTCGTCCACTACTCGTAACTCCCCAGAAGTAATCAATTCGACACCTTGACGGGCCTTGATTGCGGCTCGCTCGCTGATTTTGAGCGACGCATGTTCCGTTCGCGGCTCGCAGATGGTGATGAACGGCGCGGTCTCGGTCAGTCCGTAAACGTGGATGATCGTCCAGCCCAGTTCTTCCTCGAGTCGCTGGATGGTGGAAGCAGCGGGGGGCGCGCCGGCCGTGAAAACTCGAATTCCTTTCGGTGCGAGGCAGCGAACCCCCGGCGTATTTGCTAACGAGATCAGAACTGTCGGCGCGGCACACAGCATGGTAACTTGCTCTTTTGCCATCAGTTCGAAGACGGTGCGCGGTTCGACTTTGCGCAGGCAAATGTGGGTTGCGCCAGCGGCCGTGACGGTCCAGACAAAAGTCCAACCATTGGCGTGAAACATTGGCAGCGTCCACAGGTAACGATCGGCGCAGGTAGTGGATTGATGGACGAGGACGCCGATGGAATTCATCCAGGCGTTACGATGGGTGATCATCACGCCTTTCGGACGTGAGGTAGTGCCGCTGGTATAATTGATCGTGAGCAGGTCGGTCTCGCGAATTTCGGGGCGAACGAATTCAGCCGGGCTGGCTTTGAGCGCGGCTTCGTAGTCGAGCCAGTCTTTATCTCCTCCGGTCAAGGCAACGAAGTGTTCAACGTGTGGAAGGCGGGAACGAATGCTATCGATGGTGCCGAGATAATCGCGATCTGCGCAAACCGTGCGCGAGCCGCTATGATTGATCAGGTAAACGAAATCGTCCGCGGTCAGGCGATAATTCAATGGCACCAGGACAGCGCCGATTTGCGGGACAGCGTAGAACGATTCGAGCTGCGCGTGACTGTTCGGTGAAAGATAAGCGACGCGGTCGCCCGAGCGAATTCCAAGTTTCTGTAAAACCGTCGACCAGCGGTCACATCGGTCGAGAAACTGCGCATAGCTCCAGCTTGAATCGCCATCAACGATGGCGACGCGCTCGGGATAGAGTTTGCGCGCGCGACGAGCGAATTCGAGAGGCGTCAACGGCGTTTCCATTAGTATTGTTCGAAATGGTGGGCTCGAAGGACGGCGGAGTCGAGTCGGGACTCCCACATTGAAAGGCCAAACGTCTAACCCGCCTCCAGAAATGTATGGCGCAATCCGAGCTCGACCACAACCTGACGACTCTGATTAAGTTGCGCGCTTCGCAAATTAATGGATGCGCCAACGGCACGGGCGTAGACTACTCAGTCGATTAGGTGTGAATTCGGAAAGAATTCCTGGGGAGGCTGGGCTCGTTCGTCCATTACACGCGGACTTTCTTCCAGGCGCCTCGACTGCCATCTTTAGTCATGGCAGCGATGGTAAATGTGAACGGGCGGATCTTTGATGAGCACGAAGCGGTGGTCTCCGTCTTCGACCACGGTTTTCTCTACGGCGAAGGAGTCTACGAAACACTGCGGACCTATGACGGTCGCCTGTTCCTTTATGATCGGCATATGCGCCGGCTGCGCAATTCGGCGCGAATGATCGAGCTCGTGATTCCATTTACGGATGAGGAGCTGGCCCGGCACGTCTCCGACACGATCGGCGCGACGAAGCTGGACGGGAAGGAAGCCTACGTGCGGGTATTGGTCACTCGCGGTGTGGGCGAGCTGAGCTACGACTTGAAAGCAACGCCCAAGCCCTCATGGGTCATTATTGTTAAACCGCTCATTGAGCCGCCCTCTGAGATTTATGAGCGTGGCTGCAAGGTTGTGCTGGTCGACGTCGTTCGGAATCATCCAAAGGCGGTGAATCCAATGATCAAAAGCAACAACCTCATGAACCAGGCGTTGGCTGCGCAGCAGGCATTTCAGCGCGGTGCGTTCGACGGAGTGATGCGGAATGATCGTGGCGAACTGACGGAGTGCGCGACCTCCAATCTGTTTATCGTTAGGAACGAGACCGTGCTCACGCCACAGGTTGAGTGTGGCCTCCTGCCCGGGATCACGCGCGAGCTCCTCTTCGAGCTCGGTGGCAATGCCGGTATCGAGGTTCGTGAGCAGGTGCTGCGCGACGATGACCTGTTCGATGCCGACGAAGCATTTCTTACCAGCACGACACGCGAAGTGGTACCGATCGTGGCCGTGAACGAACAAGCAATCGGCAACGGAAAGCCCGGAGTGGTTACATGGAAGCTGCTAAAAGCCTTTCGCGATCTCGCACGGGCAAACTAAGCGGATGGCCCGAAAGCTTTCGCGAGCGAATGTATAACATTCGAGGCGGGGAAGGCCGGCGGGTAGGATCAGAGGAAATCGGTGAGACATGCGCGCGCACAAGTTCGGGTGTATGAGTGACACATGTCAGATCCGCGAAACGTTGCGCACGCCAAGAAAGTTGTTCAACAAAAGCATCACGAGCAAACAAGGTCTGCGGGCGGCGCCGGACGGAAATCCAAGAAGGGGAAGAAATCTGGCGCAGTTGCAAGCGTTGAAGGTCAGCTTACCGAAATTGCGGCGACGCAACCAGTCCCGCCGGAGCCCAAGCAAGAACAGGTTCCCGGCGAGCACGAAAAGTCGGTTGCGGTTCTTTCCAAGCTCAAAGAAATGGAATTTCATTCCAAGGCTAACATTGAGGCTCTGGCGCAACTGACGCTGACCATCGAAGAGGAGCTGAAGCAGAAGGAGTTTTCAGATGGAATTGGAGACGTTTATTCGGCGCAGGATCATTTTCATACCAAGATCGGCGCGCTGGTCGAGAGCTACGAAGCGAAGTGCGAGAGTTTGAAGCCCTCGGCTTGAACGAAGTCAGAGGACGAACGGCAGGCGATGGAAAGAAAGGGAAGCCGCCTAAAAGGCGTTCGTTTACGCGGTGGACTGAGACACGCCGGCGTTTAACGCCCAAATCGTGGTGCCGGTCAGAATTTTGAACTCTCGACGAGGGCGGCTGCAGTGTATTATTGGAGCTCACCATGCCGGCGCAGATCAAAAGAGAAGTGAAGCTGGAAATAGTTCACGTGCTATTTCTCGACATTGTCGGCTATTCCAAAGCGCTGACCGACGAGCAGCAGGAGTTAATCGATCGGCTCAACCAAGCCGTTCGCGGTTCCGACGAGTTTAAGAAGGCCGCCGCGGCGGATCGTTTGATCAAAATTCCGACCGGCGACGGAATGGCGTTGATTTTTTACAACAGCCCGGAGCAACCGGTGAATTGCGCGCTGGAAGTCAGTCGGGCATTAAAGAATTCGTCGCTGCCTCTGCGCATGGGCGTGCACAGCGGTCCGGTAAGCGCGGTGACCGATTTGAATGAACGGACCAACGCCGCTGGAGTGGGAATTAACATCGCACAACGAGTGATGGATTGCGGCGATACTGGTCATATCCTGCTTTCGAAAAGGGTCGCCGAAGATCTGCAACAGTACAGCCGGTGGCGTCCGCATCTGCACGATCTCGGTGAAGTGGAAGTGAAACACGGTGAGCGTGTTCACGTTTTCAATTTTTATACCGATGACGCCGGCAATTCAGATCTGCCAAAGAAAGTAATCGGCGCCGCGGTGCAGTCTCGTCGAGTTACCGCACCGCCAGCAAAAAAGCCGGCAAAATCAGCGCGGCCCTCCATCTGTGTGCTGCCGTTCGCGAACATGAGCGGGGATCCTGAACAGGAATACTTCAGCGATGGCATCACGGAAGATATCATTACCGATCTAAGCAAGATCTCCGCGCTCCATGTTATATCGCGGAACACCGCATTCACTTTCAAAGGAAAAGCAGTCGATCTCCACCAGGTCGCCAATCAACTGAAGGTCGGCCATGTCCTGGAAGGCAGCGTGCGCAAAGCGGCCGGCCGGGTGCGGATCACGGCGCAGTTAATCGATGCGGCGAACGACAGCCACCTTTGGGCAGAGCGTTACGATCGCGATCTGAACGACATTTTCGCTATTCAGGATGAGATCTCTCACGCCATTGTCGACGCGCTGAAGGTAAAACTGCTTCCGGAAGAGGAAAAGGCGATCGAACAGCGCGGGACTGAAAATGTCAACGCCTATAATTTATTTTTGATGGCGCGCCAGACTTACGCCACCGGATTCGAAGGCGACCCTCGACGCCTGGACGCTATTGTTCGGATGTGCCAGCGCGCGGTGGAGATTGATCCTAATTATGCCGACGCGTGGGCCCTGATTGCGTTGGCCGAAGTGCTGTTGCGTGCGAATGTGGGTCGCAAGGGTGGCGACGCCGCGGAACGGGCACTCGCGCTCAATCCGGACTTGGCTGAGGCGCATGCAGTAAAAGCAAGAATTTTGTCCGAGGAAAATCGCAATGAGGAGGCTGCGCGCGAAATCGATATCGCCCTTCGGCTCGACCCCGAGTCTTATCAAGTCAACCGGAGCGCAGGTCTTCTCAGATTCCGACAGAAGCAAATCGAAGAGGCTGCGGGCCATTGGGAAAAGACGCTGACTCTCGAGGAAGATGACTTCGGATCGGCCGGGATGCTGATTACTGTTTACACTGCTCTGGGTAAGCCTGAAGCGGCTCAGCGCGCCGCAAAAATAGCTCTGGAGAGGTGTGAAAAAACTTTGAGCCGCGACTCGAATAACGCGGCGGCGATGGGCCACTCGGCTGTTGCCCTCGCGATGTTGGGTCAGCACGAGCGAG
>QHPN01000240.1:0-267 GCA_003219115.1 Verrucomicrobiota bacterium
TTCGTTCACATTAGCGTTGACGAAACTCGCGCCGCACCTCTAGCCTGCCTTTCATGACTACCAAACGTGCTCTGCTTTTGCTGATAACAATTTTTGCCTGCGTTTCCCTGGTGGAAGCGCAAGGTCCGGCTCCATCCCCAAGCGCGAGCCCGGAGGCGTCCGCTTCACCCGCGAAGAAGCGCGGACGCAAGAAGGCGGAAGCTTCTCCGGCTACTAGCCCCGAAGCTTCGGCGTCGCCTGCCAAAACCCGCGGGCGCAAAAAAGCGG
>QHPN01000240.1:301-1156 GCA_003219115.1 Verrucomicrobiota bacterium
AGAAGCGCGGACGGAAGAAGGCGGAAACTTCTCCGGCTACCAGTCCGGAAGCTTCGGCGTCGCCTGCCAAAACACGGGGCCGCAAAAAGGCCGAGACTTCACCGGCACCAAGTGCGAGCCCTGAAGCTTCTGCTTCCCCGGCAAAAACGCGCGGCCGCAAGAAGGCGGAAGCCTCGGCCTCACCGGCGGCCTCTCCAACAGCCTCGCCAGCCAAGCCGCTTTTCGGTAATCTGTTTAAGCCGAAAAACACACCTGCTCCCGCGCCAGCGACAGAAAGTAGGTCAACCGAAGTTAACGCTACACCGGCACCGGGCGGTGGCCATGGAATGGTATGGGTCAATACCGATAGCCACATCTATCACAAGGAAGGTTCGCGTTATTACGGCAAAACCAAGCAGGGCAAATACGTGAGCGAGGCCGACGCCATTAAAGAAGGCGACCGTCCTGCCAAAAAGGAGTAGTTTGTAGTTTCTTTGCGGGTCGCGCTCTTCCAAAAGAGGGCGAGACCCGATGCTTGACGTAGCACGGGCGTCTAACGCCAGTCCGGCTCGGACTACGAAACGCTACTTCACCTGCGCTTCTTCCCAGCGAACAGCTTCGCGCATCAATTCGCGCGCGCTTGTTACGCCAAACTTCTCCTTCGCTCGCGCCACATACATCTGCACCGTCTTGACGGAGAGACTCAGTTTCTCGGCGATGGCAGAAGTGCTCGTTCCCTGTCCTAACATTTGAAATACTTCCAGCTCCCGATCGCTCAGCCGCTCAATCGGCGGTCGCGTTGTTTTCGCGTGGCTCAACCGCGACGCAATCTGCGCCATTAATCGTTCGCTCAGGAATACCTCTCCCTGAAGCACA
>QHPN01000240.1:1168-9241 GCA_003219115.1 Verrucomicrobiota bacterium
GCGAGCTTTCGCCTTTCATCAAATAACCACGCGCGCCGGAACGTACCGCTCGCTCACCGTAGACCATCTCGTCATGCATCGAGAGGACAACAACGGGAAGGTCCGGATATTGATTTCGCAAGTCCTTCACCAACTCGAGGCCGGAACTATGCTCCAAGGAAAGATCGACCAAAACAAGATCGGGTGACGTTTGTGGAATTAGCTTGAATGCCGTGGCCGCATCAGGAGCTTCTCCGCAAACCACCAGGTCTTCTTCCTGTTCGATTAAATTTTTTAGCCCATCACGGACAACCGGATGGTCGTCGACAACGAAAATGCGAGATTGAACCTTTGTCTCCACATATATTAAATGATGCAAAGGGTGTTTAGTTGCAATGGTTGAATAGTTTTCTTGCACGTTTTGCTGTCGGGTATCGCCTGACACGAACAAATGAATCGACTTTGTTCGTTCGCGAAAACTTGTGGAGTTCCGTTGACGCTTCTTTATCACAGAGCGGTCCGACATTATTCCGCGACGAATTATCGCGGTTAGTTCTTAATTGTAGACGCGCTCGCCGCGACGAGCGCCTTCCTGTATGCTCGGCGTTTGGCGCAAACGCTGCCACACCGTCTTATTTGGCGCTGGCGATTCCCCTATCCTTCCGGAAGCGGGATCTCACAGTGCACGACGGTACCCCGCGCTGCCTTTTCTATTCGCAAAGTTCCACCGGCAAGTTGTGCGCGTTGAGTCATCACTTTTAAACCGATCCCATTTTTGACAGCGGCCTCAGATAAACCGCACCCATCGTCTTCCACCTTCAGCCTGAGGTAATCGTCCGTTGTTTGAAGCGAGATTTGTACATGCTGGGGCCGACCATGTTTGATCGCATTGGTGACAGCCTCGCGCGCGATCCAATAAACTTGTGTCGCCAGTTCTTTCGATTGCGGTGGCTTGCCGCAGTGTTCGAATTCACATCTTACCTGATTATCAACGACAGAACGCGAAAGCGATTCCAAGGCGGAGAAAAGCCCGTCGCCATCCAACTCGGAAGAATATAAGCCGCGGGCAATCTCACGAGTAAGTTCGATGCCCTGATCAATCAGTTTGACAACCTTCCTGGCAGTAGTTCGAATCGCGCTATTCTCTTTCTCTAACTGGTTGGCAATCGTTGCAGCCAGCAAACCGGTCCCGGTCAAATGTTGACCGAGACTGTCATGTAGTTCGCGTCCTACCCGATTGCGTTCTTCTTCAGCGACTACGGCGATCTCCTTTTCCAATTGTT
This sequence comes from Verrucomicrobiota bacterium, assembly GCA_003219115.1. Taxonomy (GTDB): domain Bacteria; phylum Verrucomicrobiota; class Verrucomicrobiia; order Chthoniobacterales; family UBA10450; genus AV69. The sequence goes on from QHPN01000240.1 coordinate 2,431, forward strand.
GTCGCCGGGCCAGCTCGCGTTGCAGATCAGCGGTACGCTCTTTCACCCGTAGATGCATCTCGCTCAGTAAGGAATGCCAGCTTCGGAGAAGGAAGATGAAAACCAGATAGGCAACAAATGCCGTGACACAGTTCCAAATGACGATGCGGGGGAGACCACCTGCCAGGTCTGCCAGCACCGTCGCGACGACGCAGGATACTGCGATTGCGATCCCGAACCAAAAACCGAGAAACCATGCGCCGACGGCAATTGGCGCCAAATAAAAAATCAGGAGCGAGTTCTCGAAGCCCGTAATGTAGTCAAGCCAGCCGATGAAGGCTACGAGCAGGAAGCAACTGGCTATGATCAGGCTTCGGCGAAGCACCAGTATTACTACAGCTTTGGCCGGTCGAGTTCAACAAAGGAACCAATTGTGGTGCTTTGCAAGCTACCTCGCGTGATTGACGGCAATCGCCCTGCATTTCCATGGAACCCTAACGATAATTAGGGTCATGAAATCTCTCGGGCCCAAGCGTGCATACCATAACGCCTGCCACGTCGCCGGGGGCGTTATGGCATTTTTCTCGGCACTGATAATGCATCGGTCCACGACAGTCTGGTGCAGGGCAATTTTATCCGCACAAAGATCAACGGCACGCAGTTGCTCGGTAATGCCAACGATGGCGTCTTTGTCACCGTCTCAACCAATAATACTTTTGGCGGAACTGCCGCAGGCGCCGGCAACGTCATCGCTGGGAACGGTGCCAATGGCATAGGGCTTGCCACTGGTGCTTTAGTGGCGGGACTTGCCATTAAGGGCAATTCGATCTTTTCCAATGGCGGCCTCGGCATTGACGTCGAGGAAAACGGCCTGACTTTCAATGATCTCGGTGATGCCGATACCGGCGATAATAATTTGCAAAATTTTCCTGTGCGACTTTCTCGGCTTCACCAACGTCACAACCAACGCCAGCGGCAACGGCTCTTTTAGCAAGAGCGTCGCGCAGATAGGGGCTGGCCAACGTGTGACCGCCACCGCCACCGACCCAAATGGTAATACCTCCGAATTCTCGGGGACCATCGGTTAGTTGCTCAATCTCTCGACCCGGATGCGCGTCCTCACGGGCAACAATGTGCATCGGTGGTTTTATTATTGGCGGCACTGGGAACAAAAGCGTGCTCCTACGCGCGCTCGGGCCAACTTTGGCGCAGTTTGGTATCACCGACCCGTTGCAGGATCCGACCATCGAGTTACACGCTGGAAACGGCAGTCTCCTTTCATCTAACGATAATTGGAAAGATACGCAGCAGGCCGCGATTAGTGCGACAGGAAAGGCTCAGCCCGATGACAAGGAATCCGCCGTTCTCAGCAATAACCTTGCGGCGGGTAATTACACCGCCATAGTGCGCGAGCTTACGACCTGGATGAATCGGTGCCGATTACTCTTACCAACATCAGCACCCGCGGTTTTGTCGATACTAATCAGAACGTCATGATCGCCGGTTTTATCAGCGGCAATGGAATAGTAAAGGTAATCGTGCGCGCTCTTGGACCTACCCTGAGCCAGTTTGGTGTGCCCAACGTTCTGGCCGATCCAATCCTCGAGGTGCACGATGGGGAATGGCACGCTGCTCGCCTCTAACGATAACTGGAAGGATAGTCAGCAGGCCGAAATTCAGGCCAGCGGCTTCGCCCCTCCTAACGATAATGAGTCGGCCATCATCATCGAGCGCCCACCAGCTAATACCACTGCGATCGTCAGCGGCAAAAACAACACAATCGGCAACGCCTTGGTCGACGTTTATATTCTGCCCAACATGTAAGCGTCGTAGCACAGGCGTCTCGCCTGTGGGGCAACCGGGCATCTTGCCCGGTTGCCTGGCTCTGACCTAGGGGCGACTAAAACTTGTCCGCCGTGGCGGGAGTGCGGCTTGGCAGTCGCCGCTACCAGTCAAATCTTCCGGTTACGCCCGCCATTTGCTACGTCGGAAGTTAGGCTTCCAGCCTGACTCGGCCGACATGCTTCCAGCTTGTCGCTGCCGTGCAATTCGATGGGCAAGATGCCCGTCGGCCGAGACAGGTAGAGATGCCTCGTCTTCCTTCACCGCTCCCGGTTAAAGCAACCCTGTGTTTGCTCCCCCAAATCTGTGCTAATCTGTGGCGCCAAAAAAAAATTTCGCGCGATTAGCTCAGTGGTAGAGCGCTTGCTTCACACGCAAGAAGTCAGAGGTTCGAACCCTCTATCGCGCACTCTTGCTTCTCATCCTCGCGACGATTGAAGCGCTCTACGTGAGCGGTCGCCGCGGCGACAAGTCAGAGGTTCGAAACCTGCATCGCGCATACCTCTGGATTCGTTGGTCACAGACTGTCCGATGCAAGAAAGATTTTGGATTTCCCGACACCACAAGCTATCGCACCGCCGATTGCCATTGCCATTTGTCAGCGTGTTTGTAGTCGTGCAACCAAGCAGTGTAGAGCGGATCTTCTATCCATGCCGTGGTCCCGGAATAGCCGGGTCGGGCCCCACCCTTCGAAATGTAACTGGGTCGTGGGGGATGCAGGCGTAAATCGTACGCAGAATCGTTTTTGAGTGCGCACCAGAATAATCGACCGCCATTACGCCAGCCATCCATGAGGATGCCGTCTTCGAAAGGCTGGTTACGGGCGGTGACTACCAGACCATTGTTTTCGTCCAGGGTTCCTGCAAAAGCAGCACCCCAATGAAGCACCAGCGTCTTGACCTTGAGCTCTCTCAAACGTTCGCCAATATCACGCGTATAATGGCCGCAAAAGCCACGTTGTCGTCTACCCGTGTTGATTAGTATGTTCTGAAACCCTGCGCACCACACGACGCGATATTCACGCGCAAGGCTGCGCGAGGCAGTGTGCGCCGTCACTGAGACCAACTCGGCTTCGCCTGGATCCACGTCTGGGGCGAGCGCCACGAGTGCGTCTCGCAACTTCTTGATTGATCTCTCGTCTTCGGCCCAAACCGCATTTATGCAAACGGCGAATGCAATGATGAAAACAACCGTTCGAATCACGTTAGCAAACGTTGGCATGGGTCAAGGGCCAATTATACCAAAATCACAGATGATTCAACGTGCAAAGGCCTGCGCGTTCCTTGCCTGGCACAAATGCGCTCACTGATTGGTCAACAGTCTAACTGCCCTTGGGATTGGGAGCTTGTCAGCAGCAAAAGAAAGAAGTAGTGACCACAGGCACAGGCACCACCGGCTCCGCAAAATAAACCAGCCGGCCGATTTGTGACGGCTCAAAAAAGTGAAGAAAAGCGTTGCTTCTCCTTGATTCCCCGCCTAAACGGAGCGGAGCAACCTGCGACGAAAGGAGGCGAGATAGATTGAAATTTTTGAAAATGATCATGATCGTGGCCGTTCTGGTCACCCCTTTGGCACTCGGAGCTTGTGCGCAACAGCACAAGGAGGCCGTCACCGCTCCAGCACCGACGGGGAAATAGAGCGAGCACGCCGTCCTTTCAGTTGGGGCTATTTCGCCCAAAAAGCCAGGTCGTGTTCCGGCCTGGCTTTTTTAATGACGCGATCGGCGAAAGCGCAAAGCAGGCGAGGGCGAGCGAAACGAGGAAAGTAAGATTTCGCATCCGGCAACGTCAGGGACCACCAACGGGATTTAGACCCAACCATTGGGCATCGAAATGGACACACTTAATGACCGAGCAATAATGCCACGTATAGGTCAGGTAAAAAGTCCCATCACGGGCGCGAATTAACGAAGGGTAGAAGAACTCCTGGCCCGGTTCGTTTTCGATATCGCGCAATTTCCGAAAATTGATCCCATCGTCGGATATTGCGATGCTCAGCGGATTTCGATAATTGGCGTTATCGTTGTAGGCGAGCAGAATCCGGCCGCCATCAAAGCGAACCGCGTCGATTGCCGAATTGGGATTGCGCAAATTTGTTACCCGCGGACTGCTCCACGTATTCTTGCTTACGTCGAAAGACGCGCTTTGAACGCTTCCATCCCGGCGCCGGGCACGGAGAAAGGCGAGGACGCGGTTAGAATCAACGGCCACGAATGTGGGATGGCTGTACTCCTTGCCCGCGATAGCCGAAAGAACCTTTTTCATAATTTTCCCGTCCGAGATTTCCAATCGCATCCCGCCGCAGTACTTCCGAAAAGCAGAATGCGACAAAGGCAAAAAGATGTCGTCCGAACCAAGTTCTATCGGTTTGCTGCGGGGCAGGTCGCCGAGTTTACCTGTCAATCGATGCGCTTCCGACCAGGTTCGGCCGCGATCGCGCGACGTTTTGTACTCGATATGCGCGCCACTCCAGCCGCCAAATTCCACTGCCGCGTAAAACAACCAGACGACGTTTTCCGTGTCTTGAAACAAGGCGGTGTTTCCAAGCGTCTTGTTCGAGAACCACGATTCGGCCGCGCATTCGCCAGGAACAACTACTGTCTGCGTCGGTTCCCAGTTGGCGCCGCCGGTCGTTGAATGGCGCAATAAAATCCGGGTGTCACGGGCCGCTTCCTTCCTGCCGGCATACCACGAGACAAGAAGCGAGCCGTCGTCGAGTTCGATGATGGACGAGCCGTGCTGTACCGGCGTCGTGGCTTCAGCTGAGACGTTGCTGCTGGTGAAAATCTGAGCTGGCGCCGTGGACCTCGTAATAAGAGCAAAAAAGACAACAGCCCAAATGTTAGGTTGGCGAAATTTTCTCATTGGAAAGCTCTATATAGCGACTCGAAAAGACAGGGCGACTTAGAAGTAGCCCCTCGCATTCACGATCGACCTAGACAGGTTACTGGCATCAACACGATTGGTTTTAGAAAGCATCTTTCTGTAATCGGGCACAATCCGCTAGATCCTTTTCTTTCTTTCAAGCACACGTTTTTCTCAGCGGGCTGGGAAGAGCCGATCCACACTAGCGTCAGAGACATCCGTTCCTTGAATGTGCAATGTGGCGACCAAGTTCTGTAGCGGCGCTCTATGAGCGCCGAATTCTCAGTCGCCTGGCGGTCATAGACCGCCGCTACAGATGCCCGTCAGTACTCGCGCCATTTTCTACGCATCGCGAGGAAATCCGAGGTTCCTTTGTTTCCGAAGAAAATAGCTAGAGATTCCTCGACTACGCTCGGAATGACAGATGAAAAAAACGGCGGAGTCGAGAATTTGTCTACCACACAGAATCGCGCTAACAAAATCAGGTGCTAATTTTTCATGATCCGCGCTGCGCTGCGTACGGGAGGCCTGGCCATCCGGAGCGGCCCGACCGGATTTTACGAACAGTCCCATTTTTGAAAGAGAGGCACGCCGACTGGCATTGGCGTGAACCGCGCGCTGCCACTGACCCGGAATTGTTGCGCGTGCACTCGCCAGAACATCTTGCGCACGTCTCCAACCCGCAACGGGACTTCGACCTCGATACTCCGGCCTATCCGAACGCTGATTTCCATGCACGCCAGTCGGCGGGCGCGGCCATCGAAGCGGCGCGGGCAGCGCTCGGCGGCGAACGCGTCTTCAGTTTGATGCGACCGCCTGGTCATCACGCCATGCGCGAGCGGGCGATGGGATTCTGTTATTTTAGCAATATTGCGATCGCGGCGCTGGACGCCATTACTGTAGCCGGCCCGGCGTCATCGACGCCGGTTGCAAAAAGACCAGAGCGCGCGGCGATCTGGGACTTCGACGCGCACCATGGCAATGGGACCGAGGCATTGGTGGCACACAACGAAAAAATCAGGTTTGCATCGATTCACCAGTACCCTGGCTGGCCGGGGACCGGTACGAAATCGTTTGCCAATGTTTTGAATTTTCTAGTGGCGCCGTATTCTTCGCGCAGCAATCACGTGCGCGCGACCGAAGAAGCGCTGGAGCAACTGCTCGAATTCAAACCAGAGCTGCTGCTTGTCTCCGCCGGATTTGATGCGTACAAGGATGATCCAATCACGCAGATGACGCTGGAGCGAGACGATTTCGCAATGTTCGGGAAATGGCTCGCGCAAATCAAAATTCCAACCGCTGCAGTTCTCGAGGGTGGCTACAGCGATGAGCTACCGATAATGATCGACGCGTTTTTGAACGCGTGGGATTCTTGATTTGACTGTAGCGGCGGTCTATGACCGCCGGAGCCGATGGAGAATGTCGGCGATCATAGCCCGCCGCTACAGCTGGTTTGTCTCTTCAGCGGAGTGTAACTCCGCTGGGCGCACAGACTGGCAGTCTGTGTTCCGCGCCGGGCTGATTTTCCTTTTTCGAATTAATAATTTCGATTAGCTGCGTAGCTGCCTTTTCGATGTCGGCATAGTCGAGCTGATGCGCTCTGCTTTTCACCGCGAGCAGACCGCAGCGGTGAATATTCTTGAAATCGCCAAACGGAAACTTGTATCTGGCTTTCGTTCTTTCAGCGTGGGTCTCATCGATCCCGAGATACCATTTGCCGTATTGAGCGAATCCGTGCGCGCGAATGAACGCGTTCTCCTCCTCCGCCGTCGGATGATGATCTCTCCACGCATTTTTCTTATCAATGACAACCCGCCCCTGAGCGATCAGTTCTTTGGCATAAGCGAACGCAGTTTCGTTTAGTCTTACCGTCCTGCTCTGAGCAAACGAAAATGCGGGGCAAAAGATGAGAATGCCGGCCGCGAAAAACGCGATTGGGGCAAGTCGAATTTGATTCTTCATTTCGCTGACGAACTGCACGGATGAAGGTCTAGGCCTGTCCGGGAAACGTCTCAATAACAATCGGCGCATCAAACCAGCGGAACACAGACTGCCAGTCTGTCTTCCACGATGTTGCGCGCGAATGAGCCTGATGTGTAGCACAGCCATCTTGGCTGTGGGGCCAA
>QHPN01000036.1 GCA_003219115.1 Verrucomicrobiota bacterium
GGCGCTCTATAACAACTTTTTCGGCGGGAACAATAACACGGCAGAGGGTTTTCGAGCGTTGAAAAATAGTAGAGGGTCAGACAACATCGCTTTAGGCTCGCGTGCGGGCATTAATCTCACGACTGGCAGTAACAACATCGACATCGGCGCGCCGGGTGTCGCAGGAGAGTCGAGTACGATCCGAATTGGGACGGCGGCTAACCAAACCGCGACCTTTATTGCTGGCATTCGCGGAGCGACGACTGGAAGCGGCAATGCGGTCCCAGTAATGATAGATTCCGCTGGTCGGTTAGGCACGGTTGGTTCTTCCCGCCGTTTCAAAGACAATATCAAGCCGATGGACAACAGCAGCGAAGCCGTTCTGGAACTGAAGCCAGTGACTTTTCACTACAAGAGCGACACCCAAAATACGCCCCAGTTCGGGCTGATCGCTGAGGAAGTAGCTAAGGTGAATCCCGATCTCGTGGTGCGCAATGACAACGGCGAGATTTACACCGTGCGCTACGAAGCGGTGAACGCGATGTTGCTTAATGAGTTCCTAAAAGAGCATCGCATGGTAGAAGAGAAGGACTTCGGGTCGGAGCTTGCTCGGCAGCAGAAAGCCTTTGAGGCAAAGTTCGCTCAGCAGCAGAAGCAAATTGAAGCTTTGACTGCGGCTTTACAGAAGGTGAACGACCAGATTGCGCTTAGCAAACCTGCGCCACAGTTAGTCGCCAACCCTTAAATAGCTTCGTCATCTACAATCCGACGTTGGTCCACTCTTGAAACTGGTGCACGGGGTTAGCTGATTCGGGCATCATGCCGCCAATGAAATACTGGGAGATCGTGGGCGGCAAGGTCACCGTCGCTGGTTGAACAATGGGGGTATTGTAGCGCCGTTACATGCCATGGCTGGCGTTGGACCGTGGAGCCTATCGGCGAGACGTCGCCGATACATTCTTCAATCGGACGTGCTACTGACCGCGTTTTTGGAATTGGAAGTGACGGTGCTGTGATTCTGCGCGCTGGGTTTCTGCTATTCGTCGTCCGATTAAGCTTGACACTTTAGCGGCATTTTGCGCAAACGGTGGCGGGGAATATCTGGATTGGGCCGCGACGTTTTTGCTCCCGGGAGCGCTCTGACCTTCATCCGGGTTCGCAGTTAAACAAACAACTGACGGGAGAAAAGAAAGAGGTTCCTATGTATTCCGTGCTCTTGCAGTTCTTCCGCTTCAATACGTCGCCAGCCGCTCGCCTGCTGCGAACCGGTTTTCTTTTGCTGGCTTTTGTCTGCTTCACCCCGCATCGGGCTCTGGCGGTTACCCCAGCTCCGGATGGAGGCTATCCAAACAACAACACGGCTGAGGGCGACAGTGCGCTCAACAGTCTCACCTCCGGCAGCAACAACACAGCCATCGGATTTGATGCGCTCTTCAGTAACACAACCGGCATCGAAAACACAGCTACGGGCGCGAGTGCACTCGCGAACAACACAACCGCAATCGAAAACACAGCTGTCGGTTTTGGAGCGCTTTTTAGCACCGTAAACGGCGCCGCCAACACGGCTGTCGGCGCTCATGCGCTACGACTCAATACCAGCGGCGCCAACAATACGGGCATTGGCGATGTTGCTCTGTTTAGCAACACGACCGGCATTGACAATACGGCTATCGGTTCTGCTGCGCTCAATCAGAATACGAGCGGCATGTTCAACGCCGCCAATGGCTCTGCTGCACTGCAAAGCAACACGACCGGTAGCAACAATACCGGCATGGGTTTTGGTGCACTGTTTAACAATACTATCGGCGCCGGTAATAGTGGTAGCGGTTTCAAAGCACTTTTTCAGAATAAAACGGGGATCAACAACACTGCAAACGGTCGGCAGGCGCTGCAAAACAACACGAGCGGCTCATTCAATGTTGCGCTGGGCAATTTGGCAGGCGGCAAGCTCACGACAGGAAGTAACAACATCGACATCGGTAACCAAGGTGTAGCGGCGGAGGCTAAAACGATCCGAATTGGAGAGCAGGGGAACCAACAAAGCACATTTATCGCCGGTATTAGCGGCGTCGCGGTAACAGGTCCAGCAGTTCATGTCAACGCCAGCGGTCAACTCGGCATCGTGCCTTCCTCTGCTCAGTTCAAGGAAGCGATCAAACCGATGGATAAGACAAGTGAGGCAATCCTTGCGTTGCAACCGGTTACTTTTCGCTACAAGGAAAGGTTGGACCCCGACAAGGCTCCGCAGTTCGGTTTGATTGCTGAGCAGGTAGAAAAGGTGAACCCTGATTTAGTGGTTCGCGGTGAAGACGGAAAAGTCATGACTGTTCGTTACGAAGCGGTGAACGCGATGCTGCTCAACGAGTTCTTGAAAGAGCACCGGAATGTAGCGGAACAGCAGAGCACAATCGCCGAACTCAAGACGACCGTCGCGCAGCAGCAGAAGCAAATCGAAGCTCTTACTTCGATTGTACAAAAAGTGAGCGCTCAAATTGCTCTCAGCAAATCTGCACCACAAGCTGTCGCCAACCGAAAGTAGGCTTTGCATAGGTCGCACGCGGATAAACACAGAGATTCGCGGTTTGGAGCGAATGATGTGGGAGAAAAGCCTTGCCAAATCGCGACGGAATTTGCCAGCATCGCCAGCATGCTTTCTCCCTCGCAGCCGATCCGATTGGCCGTAGAAGATAAGCTCGCGGCTTTGCGACGGCTCGATAGAGGCCGACCATGGAACTCCCTCGATGACCAGCTCTATTGCACCATCTGCAAGAGTGTAATCTCCGGCCGCCAAATCGAAGTCGTAGGCGGCACCAATGGCCTGCGCGCTTTGCACCTCAAATGCTCTACGCCTGGTTGCCTTTCCACTCCGGCTGACTGGATCTTGCCCGTTAAATCGGACACTGTCCGCGAAATCGACATCCTTTTTCGTGACAACGGTGCCTGAACGCGCTGATCCAACCCGGGGTTGACTGCGGGCCTACAAAAAGGTGAGCGCCGCGGTCGAACTGAACAAAGCACCGACTCAAGTCGCCGATAACCGCTAAGCCCAACAGACAAAGCTGACACATCGCGCGCGCGCGCGTGAGCGTAAGGCTCTCGCTCTCGCTCGCGAAAAGTCATTGTCACTCGCATTTGATACTGCTGCCTCTATTTTGGGATAACGTGAAATGCACTTGAGATAACCGACTCTCAAGGCAGTTTTCCCTCTAAAAATCAGATTTTGAGCAATTCACGAGGGAAAACGCGGACGCGAGAAAATACTCCTGAAAGTGGGTGTAAACCAGCCGCTCTACCACTGAGCTAACCGCCCGCTCGAAGGAGTTGAAGCTTACACATTGCCAGCTCAACAGCAACGATTGCCGATTGGTCGGCATCTCGCACCAATCGATCAGCGATCGCTCTAACGTAGCCGGGATTTTTTGAGTGGATTTATCAGGAGCCGGATGACATTGCTGTAGTCGTCCGTCCAGATTCGACTTTCCGAGACCTGACGATCCAAGCGTAGTGCATAGCCGACTTTCTGAATTTCCGGGACGTCGAGCGATTTCCCACGCGTAAGTAAAACGAAGTCGCTGCGAAGAAAGATGCCGCTGCGATTTGGAGCATCAATTAATGTAGCTTTCAAGCCATACTTTGCGCAAGCCCGGCCACCACTGAACTTATATCAATCGCGCGGTTCGTCACGTTCACAACAATGACCGAGTCGGGACCCCGAAGGTGAGAGAGATAAAGCGCCATCGCCTCTTTCGTTAACAAATGGACTGGGATGGAATCGCCACTAAAGGCATCGACAAAGAGGACGTCGAATTTTTGGAGATCACCCCGGGTTGCTTCGGCTTCTAACGACAAACGAGCATCGCCGGCAGCAATTTCGATCCGGCCCGCAGAATCTTGCAAATAGGTGAAGTATCCCTTTTTACCCTGGGCAAGATCAATGACCTCGGGGTTAATTTCGTAGAAGCGATAGACGTCATCGGGGCGCGCGTAAGCCGCTATTGTCCCGATCCCAAGCCCAATCGCGCCCACCCGCATCGGTCCCGCGCCCCGCTGCGGGTTTGTCAGTAGCGCGAGCCGAGCACCGCTGCCTTCGCCATAATAGGAAGCCGGTTGTTTACGATTTTCAGTGAGTTGAATGCCATGAATGGTCCGGGCATGCATGAATTCATAAGCGACGTGAATCATATCTACGTCCCAGTGGGCGTAGACGGCGACGGCGCCATAGAAATTGCGCTCGCGATAGGTGTATTCATTCTTTGCATTGACCTGCACAGACAGCGCGGTGGTTAAGAGTAGAAAACTTCCGATGGCGGTCATTTCGTACCATCGAAACTTCCGATGTCGCGCCCAGGTTGGGCCTCCGGTGAAAGCGAGC
>QHPN01000037.1:0-3728 GCA_003219115.1 Verrucomicrobiota bacterium
GAAAGAATGGCGGCAAAGCGCCGCGAATTTGGCATTGCGCGCGGAATGCCCGATCCCCCTTTGCCGAGGCGAATTCACCCTCCTCTCGCCATGCCCTTGCGCTCGGAAAACCGAATGCGATTATTGAAATATGTTCGGGGTCACTACCTCCGATGACTACCGGCCAGTCACCTGGATGGGTCGTTTCCCTATCGACGTCACGACCATACTCGTCGCCCTGCACGTTGGGGTTGCCATTCTCACTTGCCTGGTCGTGGCCGCTGGCGGCGGTGCCGTGCTCAACTTCATGCTTTTCGATAGCGCGCGGGTCCTGGGGGCGGGTCAAATTTGGCGTCTCGGTACCTACGCGTTCGTGCATTCTCCCAGCATGCTGCTCTGGTTCGCGATCGAAATGTACATGCTTTTCGTCTTCGGCCGCGAAGTGGAAAGGTTCATCGGCCAGCGCGCGTATATTGCTCTTTACGCGCTTTTGCTTTTCATCCCTTCGCTTCTCCTCACCGTTTGGGGCTTGGGACAAAGGACCGGACTGGCTGGGTCCCTCGCGCTGCATTTCGGAATTTTCGTGGCGTTCGCGACGAGTTACCCGGCGGCCGAACTGTTGCTGCGTATCACGGCAAAATGGAGCGCAGTTATTCTGGGCGCGATCTACGTCTTGCAATTGCTGGCCTACAATGCTTGGACCGATCTAGCAGTCCTCTTAACAAGCATCGCGGTTGGATTTTGCTTTGTCCGTCTCCGCGGAGTCGGGCCGGAGTTGGTCTGGTGGGAGAATCTCAAGGCCCGGCTACAACCGAAGCCGAAGTTTAAGGTCGTTCCTAAATCGACTCCGGCACGACGCGACGATGACGACATTTCCGAATCGGTCGATCCCATTCTCGACAAAATTGCCAGGTCTGGTATTGGCAGTCTTACTCCCAATGAGCGGCGAATCCTCGATCGTGCGCGCGATCGTTTGTTGAGGGAATCAAAATGACCCGGCTTCGCGCAGGATTGCGATAAATTCCGCCGGAGTTGCGACGGCAAACAGAGCATCGCGCTGTTGTTGGTCTCGTGTGACGCGGGCCAAAGTTCCGATGAGGACGAGATAGTTGTTCACCAGTCGTTGCGGAACGGCCAAAAGAAAGATCAACCGCGCGCGTTCTCCTTGATCGTTCCAGGGAATGCCAGCGTGGCTGCGGCCGATCGCGAGCGTAATCTGATCGACCAGCTCGGTGCGTGCATGTGGCAAAGCGACACCGTTTCAGCCAGAGTCGAGCCTCCTTCTTCCCGCGCCAGCACCTGCGCAAGAAAACCAGCGGGTCGCGCGACGCTCCCGGTTTTTTCGAACAGACTCACGATCTCCCGGATTGCACTAGGTCGCCGGCGGGATCTCAACAGCAATGCGACCTGCCGTTAATCAAGAATTTCGGCGAGCGCGATGGCCATAGAGAAAAGTTGGATTATTCGGGCGAAGCAGTTATCCAGTTAATCCAAGAACTGTGGCAACAGAAAACACCGCGCCCGCCTCGACCGACGAAGCAACCATTTCGTTGCAACGGAGCATTTACGATCCTGGCTACGTCAATGCCATGTCGCATTTCATGGTCTGGCGGCAACGACTCGATATCACGACAAACTGGGCCATCACCAGCAGCACCGCCATTATCACCATCGCCTTTTCTAATCGCGACGTTCCGCACATCATTTTCTTTTTCAATCTCGCCATCGTTTGGGTGATGCTCTGGATCGAGTCTCGACGCTATCGCTTTTACGATGCCTTCCGCGCCCGGGTCCGAATGCTGGAGGCGCACTTTCTCGTCCCGATGGTGATGGAAAATCGTCAGATGCTTCAAGGTGAATGGAAAAAACTGGTGTGCGAGGATCTCATCCTGCCCTCATTCAAGATTTCGAAACTCGAAGCCATCGGGCGCCGGTTAAAACGCAATTACGTGTTCATTTTCATTCTCATCATGGTGGCGTGGGTAACGAAAATTTTTTTGCATGCCTCGGAACCGCTTACGAGCAGCCGAGCGCTTTATCATGCCCTGCGGGTCGGTCACATTCCCTCCTGGCTGGTGGCAGGCACTTTTATCGTGACCTTTGTCAGCGTGATCAGCATCACCATTTATGTCGGCAAGAAATCCTCCGGCGAAATTACCGAGTTCGGCGCGCACCGATCGCTCTGGCGGATTTGAAGAAGTTGATAGTTGCTAGTTGAGAGTTGATAGAAACGCGAGATGCCAGCTGCTATCGACTATCAACAATCAACTAATAACTTCGCGCAGCTCTGCGACATTGTCGCGCGACTGCGCGGAGCGGACGGCTGCCCGTGGGACCGCGAGCAGAACAACGCTTCTCTGGTGCCTCCGCTGCTGGAGGAAGCCTACGAAGTCGCCGGGGCGGTTTATGCAAACGATGACGTCAATTTGCGGGAAGAGCTGGGCGATTTGCTTCTGTTGATTGTGATGCATGCCCAGATCGCGGCGGAAGAGAAGCGGTTCGATATCGACGAAATCGCCCGGGAAATTAACGAGAAACTGATTCGGCGACATCCGCATGTTTTTGCAACGAGTGACGCGCGGGGTAGCGAAGCAGTGATCAAACAATGGGAAGCGATCAAGCACGCCGAGAAAAAGGAGGCCAGCCATTATCTTGCCAGCTTGCCGAAAGCGCTGCCTGCATTGATGCGAGCAGAGAAAGCGCAGAAGAAAGCGGCGAGAGTAAACTTTGACTGGCCGGAGTTGAGGGACGTGGTCGCGAAGGTGGACGAAGAATTGGAGGAAACGAAGGCTGCCGTGACCTCGGCTGACAATCGAATGATCGCCGATGAAATTGGCGATTTGTTATTTGCGGTGGTGAACCTGGCGCGGAAATGCCAACTCGAGGCTGAGAGTTTGCTGCAAGCCGCGACCGACAAATTCGTCGCGCGTTTCAACGAAATGGAAGATCGATTGCATACGCGCGGCGGAAAGCTAGGCGACGCGAGTTTGGAGGAGCTGGACACGATTTGGGAGGAGATTAAGAGGCAACGAGGCGACAGATAGTGGTAATAATTACAAGGCGCCTCCCATACCGGGTCATCCCGAGCCGCGCAGACGGCGAGGGATCTCCCGAGTGCACGAGAACGATTTCGAGAATGGGTGGATACCAAATGCAGAGCCAGCGTTGCTGGTCGCCCTTTTTCTAACTCGTGAACTCTTCTGTGGTCGAGAGGTCCCTCGGTTGCCCTGCAACCTTGGGATGACACATTTTCCAATCACCCTGATCTGTGGATATTCCCGCTCCCGAAAATGAACATTCTCATCAGCGTTCTCCTCGCCATCGACATGCTAGTTGCGGTGTTGATGACGCTGGTCATCCTGATGCAACGGCCAAAGAGCGAGGGTCTTGGCGCCGCTTTCGGCGGGGGCGTGACTGAGAATATTTTCGGCGCTCAAACCACCAATGTGCTGGTGAAATTCACCGGGTGGCTCGCGGGAATTTTCTTCGTGCTGACATTTGCGCTGAGTGTCCTTTACGCTCAGCGCGGCTCCAGCGACAGCGCATTACATAAGGAATTGATGGGAATGCCGACTCCGGCGGCGACGACTCCATCGCCAGCGCCGGCTGCGGGTTCGCCCGCGGCAACCGCTGCGTCAAACGGAGCGACCAGTCCTGCTACGAATGTTTCTCCGGCTGCGACCGCGAAACCTTCGGATGTAACAGCGAGCGTCCCCCCATCTCCTTCGGCGGTGCCAAGCGCATCGCCG
>QHPN01000037.1:3803-8284 GCA_003219115.1 Verrucomicrobiota bacterium
CATATAAACTAAACAGGAAATTGGTCCGGCGGCTGCCGGACCAGAGTACATGGTCGGCAGTCAGGGACAGCCGCTCCTTGAGACGCCTGTGCCACAATTGAGTTCACACAATTGTTACAGAAGCGCCATCGGTTTGTAACAAGGCCTTTCTAGGTTCCGGTCGTTCGTGTGCACCGGCGGGTAAGAAATGTCCTTCGGTCTCGCGCCCGCGCGCGTCACGAGCACTGACTCAACCCAAGGAGAACCGATGTTTAAACGATTCATTTACTTATTCGCCGCCGCCTCTTTGATTTTCGGCGGTGTTGCCGTCCACGCACAGGATGCAGGGGCATTGCTCGATTTGCTTGTTCGAAAGAAGCTCATCACCGACCAGGAAGCGGAAGAAGTTCGCTCCGAGCTGACGAAGCAGGTTGCCGAAACCCCGGCGGGCAAATTGAAATTGTCCGTGCCGATCACGGAGCTGGAACTCTACGGCGATGCACGATTGCGCTACGAATATCGTGGTGGGCGAACGGCTGGTGACACCGCTGACCCCAATGACTGGCTCGAACGCCAGCGCGAGCGCTATCGCCTGCGCATTGGATTGCGGGGAACTCTCGCAGACGATTGGTTCTTTGGTATTCGACTGGAAA
Organism: Verrucomicrobiota bacterium; assembly: GCA_003219115.1. Lineage (GTDB taxonomy): Bacteria > Verrucomicrobiota > Verrucomicrobiia > Chthoniobacterales > UBA10450 > AV69. The sequence goes on from QHPN01000037.1 coordinate 4,436, forward strand.
CCAGCCAGAACTCGCGTTCAACGAACGTGACTTTCGGTGACGATACTTCCACTACGAGTGGCACCACCACGACGTTCAATGGTCCGTTCGCCAAGAACAGCGACGGTATCAACGTTGGGCAGGCTTACCTTGGTTATAAAGGCTTCCGCGACATTACCCTGACCGGCGGGAAGATGCCCAACCCACTGGTGACGACGTTGATGGTGTGGGATGGCGACATCAATCCAGAGGGAGCTGCTGAGCAGTGGAAACATTCCTTTACCTTTAGTTTTGGCGAGAGCGGCCTGGCCCAGGCGGAGCAATCCTATTCCAAAGACAATAAAGCCCTGGCTATTTCCAAACCCGCAGCCGAACCCTGGAAGCTTAAGATCGATGTCTTCGCGAATTTCGCGCAATTTATCTACGACGATTCTAATCCCGAGAATCCTCTGGGCGCGCGATCTAATTCAGGCGGAAATTTGAAACCCAACACTGATGCCTGGCTGCTGGCGTGGCAGGTCGGAGCGAGGTTTAATTTTCCCAAGAACTTCTACTTCCAGTTAGCTCCGACACTCTATAACTATACCGGAAATGGCGACACGTTTAATGGCCATTTTGTCGGCGGCAGTCCGTTTCTCAGCAATTCAGATTCGCTGGCCCTCAATCAAGTTGGTATCAATAGTTTGCTTGTTCTCGAGATTCCGGCGGAATTCGGCTTTAAGGTCGGCGAACTACCAGTGCGAGTTTTCGGTGACTTCGCGGTCAACTTCGAAGGGGACGAGCGTGCCAGCGCTGCGGGATTCCCGAACAAAGGCGATCAACGTTACGCCTACATGATCGGTGCGGGCATTGGTCAACTCAAAGCCAAGCATGACTGGCAGATCCAGGCCTGGTTTCAGCATACCGAGCAATTTTCGCTTGACCCAAATCTGGTCGATTCCGATCTCTGGGATAGCCGGGTGAACATGGAGGGCGTGGCGGTTCAGGCAGGCTATGCCTTGAGCGACGCTGTCATCTTCAACCTGACTTATGGTTATGCCTGGCGCGTCGATGACGGACTAGGGACCGGTGGAACTGGCGATATCGGGATCAATCCGTTGGATAAGTATCAGATCTTTCAGGCAGATCTTAACGTGAGGTTCTAACCACAACTAACTAAATAAAAAAATGAAACGTATTTACTTAAGCTTAACTATTCTTGTCTCGTTGATGGGCTCCGCTTATGCGGATCGCCTGGTCATTAAAGGGTCTGACACACTTGGTGCAAAACTGGTGCCGCAGTTGGCTGAACAGTTTAAGGCTCAACATCCCGGCACTACCTTCGACATCGCGGCAGAAGGTTCTACTACTGGAATCGCGGCGATCATCGACGGCACCGCACAGATCGGGATGTCGAGCCGCCGCGCCAAATCCTCTGAAGTAGGAGCCGCGGCGGCCAAGGGCGTTAACATGAAGCCGACTATCGTCGCCTACGACGGCATCGCGGTTATCGTTAATGCGAATAACCCGCTGAAATCGCTGACCAAGAAGCAAGTAGAGCAAATTTTTACCGGCGAAGTGACGGATTGGAGTGCGGTTGGCGGTTCGGGCGGCAAAATATCCATCTACACTCGTAATACTTCCTCCGGCACCTACTCAGACTTCAAGGAACTGGCGATGAAAAAGCGTGACTATGCGCCCGGTTCGCAAAAGATGGCGGGCAACGAACAGATCGCGTCAGAAGTTGGCAAAAACCCGGCGGGCATCGGGTATGTCGGCATGGCTTATACCAAAGCCGGTGGAGCGAAAGTTGTTTCGATCGATGGCACCATCCCGTCCATCCAAAGTGTGCAGAACCACTCCTATTCCTACTGGCGACCAACCTTTTACTATACCAATGGCGAACCGAGTGGGATTGCGAAGACATTCCTTGATTTCACTTTGAGTTCGGTTGGGCAGAAGATCGTGAATCAGGTTGGCTTTGTTCCAATCAAATAGGCTTAGACCCATGAAAAAGGTATTGATAATTGGGGCGGCAGTAATCTCCAGCCTGAGCATTGCCGGGGCGGATACGATCGTAATCAAAGGTTCCGACACGCTGGGAGCAAAGCTCGTCCCGCAGTTGGCGGAACAATTCAAGTCCCAGCATTCTGGAACGACCTTTGATATTGCGGCGGAAGGATCGGCCACCGGTTTTGCTGCGTTGATTGATAAGACAGCGGCGATTGGAATGGCGAGCCGGCCAGCAAAACCCGAGGAGATCGCCACCGGCAAAGCGAGGGGAGTTGATATGAAGGAAACGATCATCGCTTATGATGGTATTGCGGTCATCGTTAACACCGCTAACCCGATCAAAGGTCTTACCAAAAAGCAGGTAGGACAGATCTTTACCGGTGAAATTGCCGATTGGAGTGCAGTCGGAGGGAGCGGCGGAAAGATTTCGGTCTATACCAGGAATACTTCATCGGGCACCTACGCGGAGTTTAGGGAACTGGCGATGAAGAAGCGCGACTACGCACAGGATTCGCAAAAGCTCGCGGGCAACGAACAGATCGCACAGGAAGTCGGCAAGAATCCGAATGGCGTCGGTTATGTTGGCTTGGCCTATACCAAGGCCAGTGGCGTCAAGATTGTGCCTATTGATGGCGCCTTGCCTACTAAAGAAAGCGTGCTGGGTAAAAGTTATCCCTACGCTCGGCCTACGTTCTTCTATACTAATGGCGACCCAACCGGGATGGTGAAGGAGTTTTTCGATTTCACCGTCGGCCCCGAAGGTCAGAAAATAGTCGAGCAAGTCGGATTTGTTCCCATCAAGTAACGACCGCAGCAGGCTAGGTATCAAAAAGCGCGCTGAGTCCGATCCTCCGCGGGCTTTGTCTTTGAACCAACACCGGCATCATCGATGCCGGCACCAGCACGTTGTTGCCGGGATCGCTGATCCCGGCCAGGAGCGTGCCGCCGCTACAAAAGATTAACGATCTTTCCTCCTATGCCTTATCCGCAACAACTTGCCTCTTCCGTTCGCCGATCGCGCGCTTTGCACGTCGTTTGCGGCGCGCGCAATTCCACTCGGATTGTATCTGCAATTTCTGTCACTTTAGCCACCTGGTAATTTGATGGCGGAAAGTTCTCATCCCCGTACTCAAAACGAATCTCGGCCTCGGGATCGAGCGCGATCATTCCACTTACCCGATCGTAGATACTCAGGAACTTGTTAGCAGTCATGAACTCATCGCTCTCTTCATCCTGCGGCACCCACAGTTGCACGATGGTTTCGTTCCACCGGTTCTTTTGCCCGCCACAATCAACCGTATCAAAGGTGGCCGCCTTCAGCTCTGTGAGATGATACCCGCCGTGGATCGTGCTGCCGTTTTCATCGACGAACACGACCTGCTTCTCGCGCGACTCGCGCAGTTGCTCGATGAATTCCCGCGTTTTCATGACTCACAATACGCTGCGCTAAAAAAAGAAAAAGCCGGCCCACGCAACATGACAACTCAAGCCGACAATCGTTCATTACCTTGCGAAAAGTTACCTGATCGTTACCTCCTTGTCACGCTTCGTGACATGACAGGAGAAAAAACGCGCCGGAGTTTTGCTCGTCATGACCTCGCCAAACATCATCACTGTTCGTCGCTTCAGAAAGACCGCATTACTACGGCGTCGCTCGATCCGCGATATCAGCCGCGATTATTTCGGGACCGAACATGTCCGCTTTTTGGTGGTGGAATCGATTCTCTTCGCCATCCTGGCAGCGGTGGCGATTTGGCCAATTGTGAATGCGGTCGAATTCATAAAGCTTTACCTATAAATGCGTCAGAGATTCTTCGGTCCGAGCCGGCCTGCTGTGACAAATTCTGAACAAATGGCGGGTGGGCGTGTCTTGTGCTA
>QHPN01000038.1 GCA_003219115.1 Verrucomicrobiota bacterium
CGGGTGCGGGACAATTTTTGCTTTCGCATCCACACAAAGTTGCCGCCTGTAAAAAGTTCCCTCGCTCATTACGAGGCCGTTTCCGAAAACGAGATCCGCCCATTCCAAAGAACGCCCCTTATTGAAATGCTGGTTCTTCGTCACCAGTACTGATGAATCAATGCCGGGATCCTTTGCTAAATAGATTTGTTCGCCAGCCGCGCCGGAAACGAACCATCGGATGCGGCACCGCGCGCATTTTTTCCAAATGGGTCAGAGGATTTCCGCGGTTGCGGCCCCCCGGGCCTCTCACTTTAGGAGGCAGGTTTAATTTGGGCGTAGACATGGCGCTTTTTGGGAGAAAACCACTTAAGGGAAGGCGCGCAATCGCCTGTCGCATTTAACGGGCGCGCAAAATACCAGTCGTTTTTCGCCACCGAGGTGATTAGCGAGCGGATGGCGCAGTAGTAGTCGACGGAACCGGACTAACCGTTGGACTCCTTGATGGTGCCGGCGTCGCCGGGGTAGCATCCAGTCGTTTTTTGATGGCAGCCGCCAGTTCGCGCACTTTTTTCTTATTTTGGCCGCGTTTTGTTTCTTTCACGAACGCGTCCTTCTCAGTATTAAACGTCTTAGATCGCTCCTGGTAGAATGCCTTCACTCGCGCATCCAGATCGGCTTGGGCAGCAGCAAAATTGTCGCCTCTGCCGCTGGGCAATTCGCCAGGAGGAAGCGCTGCCATTTGCCGGGCATAGATTTCGTTCAAGTCCAGGATTGCTTGAGCGTACGGTAAGTCGTCCTTGATATTCCCAGCCGTGCTGCGCCGCGAGGTCTGGCTCTTATCGAGGCCGGAAAAGATAGTCCAGTCGGTGACGTAGGCGTAAATGACGCCGCCTGGCGTCGATTTTCCAAGCGAGTGATAGTAATAATGAAGGAACGTGCCCAGCCAAAACGACGTCTCCGGATGAGCGCTGTCATCGATCGGAAAGTCAGCTGTCGTTAGCTGATGATACGGCAGGAAATTTTTCGCGATCTCATCCTGCCATGTTGGGAGAGGCGGCGGCGACTGCGCATTGATCGCTGACAACGCGAAGCAGATGGCGATGGGGCAAAGTCGAAGTCGCATGTTCGTTTTTACTGCAACCCGCGCTCCGACGTCATCTGATAAGCGCGGGAATAAGAGGGCGAAGCCTCTCGGTCGACACGTCCGCTACTTCATATCCAGTGTTGCACCTGCAACATGTAATTGTTAAGTCGACGAATTTTTCCAGTTTACCAGCCGGCCGGATGACGCGCCACGAATCCACGCGTGTCGCGTCCCTCGGCATACCACCGTGGACCGACCGCATCGCCGTCGCGCATGTCGGTGGTATCGAGGCGAAGACCGGCGATGATGGCAAAAGTGTGTCCGTCCCGCGAGTAAACAGTAATCCAGCGACCGCAACCGCGTCGGCCATAATGACGAAGGTCACTCGAGGGCAGGGGCGCATCCAGTAATCCGGCGTAATGCAAGGCGAACGAAACCGCACCGGAACAATCGTAGCCGTAAGCGTTAAAGGAACCGTGACCGCCACCCCACACGTACGGTTTTCGTCGCAACGAATTCACGGCCCAGATCGCATTTTTGATGTTGTCCGGTGCCTCTGATGGGGCACAAGCAATTCCACTGCGCAGGACGGCCCGACTACCTTCCACTATCGGGCGGTTCGAACGAATTATGGGAGCCTCATTCGCGATCTCAGTGTCATCGTTGTCTTCCTCCACCGATTCAGCGCGCGGCACCGGTGTCGGTTGCGGGCGTGGCGCGTAATACGCCACACGGATAGGTTCGCCCCGCGCCGAGTCGTTAGCTGATTGCCCGGCCAAAAACGGTTGCAGCGGCACACCGAAATCTCCGCGCCCAGGCGACGCGCTTTCCTGCGCTCGCACGGTTACCGCGCAGAAAAAAAATGGGATAAGTAGCTCGCTAAACCGGCGCAATGAGATCACGGCCACAGCCCGCATGGTTTATCATGCAGCTTGTACCGCGCCAAGTCCGCAGTTGCGAGGATGTTGGCTTATTGCCGAGTCATCCCCAGCTGCGCGAATAGAAACGAATATTCATCCGCGAACTGTTTAATCCGCTCGCTCAACGCCGTGCCTATTCCATGGCCGGAACTAGTACTGGTCCGTAGCAAAATCGGATTGCTTGATTTGTTAGTTTCGCTCAAACGAGCCAGCATTTTGCGTGAATGATACGGCGCAACGCGACCGTCGTTCGCGCCGGTCAGGAACAAAATCGACGGGTAGTTTGTACCATCGGTGACATGATGATAAGGCGAGTAAGCGTAAAGGGCCTTGAACTGGGCCGGATCCTTAACTGTCCCGAACTCAGTCACGTTAAAGGCTCCGTTCGGAGCTAGTTCAACTCGCAGCATGTCGTAAATTCCCACCGCCGACACCACCGCGTGCACCAGATCGGGGTGTTGCGTGATCATCGCTCCCATCAGCAGACCGCCATTGCTGACGCCAAGCACCGCCAGTTTCTCCGGACGCGTCCATTTCTCGTTAATTAAATATTCAGCCGACGCGGCGAAATCATCGAAGACGTTCTGCTTTTTCGTGAGATTCCCGCCCTTGTGCCATTCCTCGCCGAATTCGCCGCCGCCGCGAATATTCGCCGCCACATAAACGCCGCCACGGTCGAACCAAAGCCGGCGCACGAAATCAAAGTTCGGTTGCATGCTGAGGCCGTACCCGCCGTAGCCGTAAAGCAGCGTGGGATTATTCCCGTCGAGCCTCGTTTCTTTTTTGCGAATGATGTTCAGCGGAACCTTTGTCCCGTCCTTTGAAGTTGCCATTTCGCGGCTGACTTCGATGTCGGCAAAGGAAACCGGCGAGTTGTTGACCAACGCGGTTTTCTTTGGTGGCTCATTCCCTACAAGATGGAACCACGCCGCCGGTTCGGTGTAACTGACATCGCGAAAGAGGAACGAGTTATCTTCCAGCGATTCCATTTCCGTCACGGCCGAGATTTGGGGAATCGGAACCATCGTTTCGTTTTTACCATCGAGACCGACACGACGGATTTGTGATGGTCCGCCGAGGAGATCGCCGAGGTAAAGCGCGTCACCCGTCGGCTCGATGAACTGAATCACCGCTTCGCCGGCCGTAACGATTGTGGTTGCATTGGCCAGCTCCGGTGCATCCAGCGATATCCGCAAGATTTTTCCGCGGGGCGCATCGGCCCGCGAAAGCATATAAAGCGTGTTGTCGCGACCAAGACGCGCGGATTTAATCTGGTCGCTGAACTGCGTCAGTTGCTTCCAGTTTCCATCCGGCCCAAGCAGGTAATGCGCGAAATCGCCGCCATCGCCGTTTGCGACCGTCGATAGAATGTATTTGCCGTCGTGAGACGCCTGAAGGTTGACCTCGGCAATGCGAGGGAAATCTTTGCCGATTGAATAAGTATCCTCGGAGTCGTTAGCGCCGAGTTTGTGAAAATAAACCTGCTGATAAAAATTCAGGTCGGCATCCGGCCGTTCGCCTTTGCGCGGGAACCGGGTGTAATAAATTCCGCTCCCGTCTGCGTTCCACGCCGCGCTGCCACCAGCCGTTGGATATTGCACGTGCGCGATCGAATCCTTCAGCGCTTTGCCGGTGGCGGTCTCGTAAATGCGCAGCGTTCCGTCTTCGCTTCCGCCTTGCGAAATCGACATCGCGACATATTTGCCATCGCGTGACGGAGCGAACCAATCGATCGCTGTCTTGCCTGTGGGATCCAGCTTGTTCGGATCAAGCACCACTTTCTCCGATTTCAAATCGTCGGCAGACGACAGCGTCACCAGCATTTGCTGCTGCTTCGGTGGCTGGAACTTGAAGGCAAACAAAATGCCCGGACGCGAAACAATTCCGGAATAACTCGGCGAAGTCTTCGCGTACCAATCGGTCAGTTGCTTCTCGATCGCCGCGCGATCCGGCAATTTGTCGAGATACTTCCGGGTTAGCTGATTTTGTGCGTCCGACCACGCCTTCACAGCCGGATCATCATCCTTCTCCAGCCATTGATAATCGTCCTGAACCTTTACGCCCTGGTATTCATCCGTCACTGGTCTCTTCGGGGTAGAGACCGGTTCTGCGCCGGACAAATTCAATGAAGCCAGGATGCAAACCGCGCCGGCGGTAATGAATGAAAGTCGAATTCTCATGAAAAGAAAGAAACGCGTGATCGCCAGCGCCTTCAACGACAATCAGCCTCCCAGATGTTGAAAACCCTGAAGTTTGAGACACGACGAAGCGTGTCCCTCCATCTTCCAATTGGAGGGCGCCGCTTCGCCGGCCACGCCATAGCCGAGCGACGGCGGGTCGGCGCCCAAACTTTCTGCTTTCTTTCAAAGTCTTCCACTGTTGGTTCCCGCGCCTACTTTTCCGCCGACTCGGGAACGGCCTTCTCCGCCGCTTTGAATCCAATCTTGGAATGGGTCCCGTCGCAGAAGGGCTTGGTGGTGGACGCACCGCATCGGCAAAGGGCCATCCGTTTCTCCACCGGGAACTCGTTCCCATCGGCGTCTATCAGTTCAACCGGTCCAGTCACAATGTAAGGCCCGTTCTTAATCGTCTCGATAGTTACTTCAGCCATGATAAACGCAGTCTAAGGGAGGAATGCCTCTGTCGTCCACTGCACCGGAGACGTCTTTGCATTGTTGGCATGTCAGACATGGCTCGACTACCCCTCGACATAACAACAGGATCGATCACCCGCCCCCGAATAAACCTTTCAACCACTCCTCGAATCGGCGAAGCAACAGTCCGAGTGTAGCGCCGGGATTTTCTTTAAGCACTTCCACGATCCGCGGACTTAAGTCTTGCTCCGGCGCATCAGTTGTTCCGGACAAATGGACTGTTGTCCAACGGTAGCCGTCGTGCTCGCGTGGAAAAACTTCCTCCGGTTTCGGCAACCAGTCGAGCAAATGGCGCACAACTCCCAGCTCGATCGCACCGCTTAACTCT
>QHPN01000039.1 GCA_003219115.1 Verrucomicrobiota bacterium
TGAACAGCTCTGCCAGCACCACTTATCGGATCGAGTTCTTTGCTAACGATGCGATTGATCCCAGCGGTTACGGCGAGGGACAAACCTTTATTGGGTTCAAGGATGTTACAACTAACGGCAACGGCGACGTCTCTTTCAGCGCAAGTTTTCCCCAGATCGCTGCGGGTCAGCGGGTGACCTCTACCGCCACCGATCCAAACGGCAATACCTCGGAGTTTTCCGGCGCGATTGGACAGCTACTCAACATCTCAGCTCGGATGAATGTGCTGACGGGCAACAGCGTTTTAATCGCCGGTTTTACTATTGCCGGCAACGCCAGCAAAGTAATGCTGTTGCGGGCGCTCGGACCGACCCTGACCCAGTTTGGTGTCACTGGGGTACTAGCCGATCCCACGCTGGAGCTGCACGACGGCAGTGGAGCGCTCGTCATGTCTAACGACAATTGGAAGGACACGCAGCAAGCGGCCATTAACGCCACCGGGAAGGCTCCTCCTAACGACCTGGAGTCGGCCATCCTCCATATCTTTACGCCGGGTAACTATACCGCCATCGTGCGCGGTAAGGACAACACTACCGGAATCGGTTTGGTTGAAGCGTATGATATAGATGAAGCCATTACCACAGCCCTAACGAATATTAGTACGCGTAGCTTTGTCGATACCGACCAGAATGTGATGATTGGAGGCTTCATTTCCGGCAACGGCATCGTGCGGGTGATCGTGCGGGCGCTGGGCCCAACCTTGTCGCAGTTTAACGTGCCTAATGTGCTGGCGGACCCAACTATGGAGCTGCGAGATGTGAATGGAACATTGCTTGCCTCCAATGATGATTGGCAGGAGACGCAGCAAGCCGAGATCCAGGCGAGCGGCAAGGCCCCACCCAATGCCAAGGAATCCGCTATTATTATTGTCCGTCCGGCAGGCAATACCACTGCGATCGTCCGCGGGAAGAATGACGCCACAGGTAACGCTCTGGTCGAAGTTTACATCCTGCCGTAAAGAGCCTAGCGGTCTTTGCGCAACACGCGAAGATGCCTCCGCTACAAAGCAATACCAGCTTTGCCCTCGCCGATCAAAATAGCCCGACTAAAGTGAAATTCTCGGATGAATGAAGCCATCGCCAACGTTATTTGTTGTCCGGCCTGCCACGGCGGATTGCGTTCCGGACGAGGCCGGCTGCAGTGCGAAACTTGCGGCGTCACCTACCGAATCCAAAATGAAGTGCCGCTTTTCATCCAGGAAAACGTAGTCGCCGTGTCGTCCGACCACGTATCTAACCCAATCGGCGCTGATTTCGAGGCGATCCTGCGCAAAGGCGACGGGGTTATCCTTCACATCGGTGCGGGTGCGACCCCACAGAAATACCCAACTTGCATCGAATTCGAGCATAAGATTTTCAAGCACACCGATGTCGTCGGCGACGCGCATCAGCTGCCGTTTCGAGATGGGAGTTTTGACCGCGTCTTCGCTTTCAATGTCTTTGAGCATCTGCGGGAACCGGCACGCGCTGCCGCGGAAGTCGCGCGAGTTCTAAAACCAGGTGGTACGGTTGCAATCCACACTGCTTTTCTCCAGGCGGTGCACGAAGAACCCGCTCATTTTTATAACACGACCGAATACGGCTTGCGAGGATGGTTCGCTGACTTTGAGATCGAGAAACTTTCGGTCACGCCGAATTTCTCACCCGGGATTATGCTCGCCTATCTCATGTCGAGCGTCGTCAACGTGCTACAAGAGAGCGGCATTTCGTGGCGGGAGCAGACGATCGTGCAAGAAACCACCCTCGGCGAATGGGCGGACTTCTGGGCGGGTAAAACGGGACCGCCGGACGGATTCGATACCTTGCAAAATCTGCCGCAAGCCGCGCAGAAGAAAATCGCTGCCGGATTTGAGTTGATCGGGCGCAAGCCGATTCGGCAATGAACCAAGTGTCGTTAGTGCCACCCGCCCGCATGGGCGCCGGGGTTGAGCCAGGCATGGCGAACGAAAACGCCGTTCGCCATCCCGCACCTGATTCGAATGGTTTTATATTTTGGTTGGATGAACCGCAATCCTGGCGGACGGCGTCACGCTGGCTTCGCCTAGCCGGATGGTGTTTGCACGTCAGCGGAGCGCCGGTCACATCATTGCGGGCAAAAATTGGAGACCAGGAATTCATTATCCCGTTAGAGATTTCGCGGCCCGATGTGATCGATTATTTCGGACGCTCGCCAGAGAACGATCGTTGCGGTTTCTCCATCGAAGTGCAGACGCCGCGCGGGCGGCAGCAACTCACGGTGGAAGCGCAAATCGCCGAGTCGCCATGGAGGGTAGTCCTGGCGACAACAGTCCAGGGTCCATTACTCGGCCGGCCAGGAGAACGGCGCCGTCGCCAGGAACGGGATCGCGCCGCCACCATTCAGCGCTATCGCTGGTGGTACGATCGACCCGCCGACTGGCACGCGTCTACCCGCATTCTTTATGTCAGCGGCTGGTTCATCGACACGATGGGATTGCCGATCCATGGCATTCGCGGCAGAATCGGTCGGCAATTTTTTCCCGCAAACATCAATCTCCCCCGCGAAGACTTGCTCGTAGCGTACCCAGACTTGCCATTGGCGCGTCGTAGCGGATTCGCAGTGGCTATTCCGCTGCCGAGCGGAACGTCGAAATTAGTCCTTCAATACCAGGGCATGGACAGGGTTTGGCGCGATTTCGATTTTCATCGTGTCCGGCGGGGCGATCATCAGACTGAAATACCGCCGCCAAGCCAACTGCCGTTTTTCACCGTGGCATCTGCTCCCGAGTCACGTTTTTTCTCTTGGGTGCATATTCCAGATAAAGGCGAGATCAGAGAGCGAAGATTGCGCCTTGCTGGTTGGTGCTTCGCTAGCGAAGGGCCGGCGGTGGAAGCGGTCCGGGCGCGTGCGGGCCACAGGATTAGCTGCGGCGAATTCGGCATCGTGCGGCGCGACGTGGCCTTCGTCCACAATAATCGCGCGGGGGCATTGCACAGCGGTTTTCTAATTCACGCCTCGATTCCCCGCGGACGTCATCAGCTCGTGCTCGAGGCCCGTAATGCGAGCGGGAGATGGGAACCATTTTTCGAAACGACTATTCGTCGATCCATTTTTGGTCGCGGCGGTCCGTCGCTAGGCAACGAAGCGGAAATTTACGCGCATTGGATCTCTCGGTACGAGCGCATTACCCGCAGGGACAAACATGTGATTAAGCAACAGATCAACGCCATGTCGCGTCGGCCGCGATTTTCCATTTTACTTCCCAGTTACGAATCGGATCCACGCTGGCTCAAGCGGGCCCTTCTCTCGGTCCGGCAACAGTTTTATCCCGACTGGGAGCTTTGCGTCGCGGATGACGCTTCAACCAAAAGTGCAGGCTGGAAAATTGTGGAGCGCTACGCCCGCGCCGATGGCCGCATTAAAATGCTGCGTCGGGAGGCTCGAGGCGGCATCGCGGCGACATCCAACGATGCGCTTTCCCTCGCGACCGGAGAGTTCGTCGCATTACTTGATCACGACGATACCATTGCGCCCGAAGCCCTCTTCCTGGCAGCGGTGGAGTTGGAGTGCAATCCGGAATTGCAGTTGATCTACACTGACGAAGACAAGATCGACGAGCACGAACAGCGACATAGCCCCTACTTCAAACCCGAGTGGAATCCGGACTTATTTCTTGCGCAAAATTATGTGTCCCATTTAACGTTGCTGCGGACCGACTTGGTCCGGCGCGTCGCCGGATTTCGGTCCGCATTCGATGGCTCGCAGGATTATGATCTGCTCCTGCGCTGCGTTGCACAGATTGAGCCACAGCAAATTGCTCGCATCGCCCGCGTTCTCTATCACTGGCGAGCTCTGCCGCAAAGCACCGCGGCAAGCACATCTGCAAAAAACTACGCGCATACCGCGGCCGTGCGCGCGGTGCAGGAATATCTGGACACGCGGAAGGTCAAAGCAAAAGTGGAACCACGCGAATTCGAGATTTACCAACGCGTGCGCTACCCGCTGCCCGCGACGCATCCGTTGGTTTCCATCATTATTCCGTCGCGCGACCAGTCCGCGCTGCTCGAGAAGTGCGTCGATAGCATTTTACACAAAAACGATTACGCGAATTTCGAGATCATCATTCTGGAAAACAACAGCGTGGAAGAACAGACGCATGAGTTGTACCGTCGTCTGAGGAGGGACCCACAGATTCAAATTGTCGAGAGTGCTGGGGAATTTAATTTCAGCCACCTGATTAATCTTGGAGCCAGCCGCGCCCGCGGATCGATCTTTCTCCTTCTCAACAATGATGTTGAAATCATGAACGCTGATTGTCTGAGCGAACTGGTGTCGCAAGTTTCTCGGCCGGAGATTGGAATTGCGGGCGCACGACTGTGGTATCCCAATGGGACCCTTCAACACGGCGGTGTCATTCTTGGAGTAGGCGGTGTCGCCAGTCATATCGACGGTATCCGACGCCATGAACCTGGTTACTTCGCCCGCCAGCACCTGGCGCAGGATTTTTGCGCTGTTACCGCCGCCTGCCTGATGGTGCGGCGAGAAGTCTTCGAGAAACTTGGCGGCTTCGACGAAGCACATTTACCCATCACTTTCAATGACGTCGACTTCTGCCTGCGCGCGCGAGAGCTGGGCTGGCGCATCATTTACAGCCCCTACGCTGAACTTATTCATCATGAATCGATCAGCCGTGGGATTGAGAACACGACTGAAAAGCAACGGCGTTTCTTTAAGGAGAGTGCGTTTTTACTCAGTCGGTGGGGCGCATTGATAGAAAACGATCCGGCTTACAACCCCAACCTGTCCCTCGGTGAAAAGCGCTTTGAACTCGCCTTTCCACCACGTTTTACCCCACCCTGGAAGAAATCGAAGCTTGCTCAGGCTCCGCCATGATTGGATCGAGAACATTCGAAGACGAATTCGCATACGGTTTCGATGATCCGATCGACACTGTGAGTTACTCGCGTGCCGTCCGCATCAGCGGCTGGCTGGTCAACATCAAAGCGCAACCGATCCACGGAATACGGCTGATCGCGCGAAACGGTTTGTGGCCGCGCCGGGTCACACGCGCGCGACGTAAGCGCAGCCGCCCTGATATCGCGTTGGAATTTCCAAATGTTCCCGATGCCCGTGCCAGCGGGTTCCTGATCGAAACGCAGCTTCGCAGCGGGCGCAACCAGATTTCCATTCAGGTTCAGGACGAACAAAAACGATGGCGCACATTTTTTAGCACGGCGATCAAGGTGTTGCCGCTTGATCTGCTCGAGAAAGCTGGATTCCCAAACGTCCGCGACCATTTCGCTGACAAATTGCAACACCGCCGCAACGCCACGGAAATCCATCCTCCAGCATCCGAATCCGTCGATGGCAAGGCCGAACGCCCGCAGTTTCAAGCCAGGCGCGTCGTGATTTATGGGACCTTGCGCTCGAATCTTTTTATTCGCGAGGTCGGAGAATTGGTTGCAGCCGGATTCGCCGAGCTCGGTTGCGAGACAGAACTTCTTTTCGATCGGCTGCCCGAGCGGGAGAACAACGATGCCCTGCAAATCGTTTTAACCCCGCACGAGTACTACAATTTATTTCTCCTCGAACAGGTCCCCAGAAAAACGGCACGCGAGCTCAGCACCAATCTCGTCTTCCTTTGCACCGAGCAACCCGCCACGGGGTGGTTTGAACAAAATCTGCGCTGGAGCTGTTATGCCCGCGCCGTCGCTGATATCAACCCGCTCGGGGTGGAATCGTATCGCGCCCATGGTATTCGCGCTTGGATATTCCGGGGAAAAGCCAGCGCGCGAAATTGATCTCGTCTTTCTTGGCTCGTTAACCTCGCGTCGGGAACGCTTCTTTGCCCGCCACACGGATTTTCTTTCCCAACGCAATTGCCACCTGCGTTTCGTCCCGCTCGGATTCGCCAAAACGGAACTGTCGCGCAGTTATTTGCCCGCTGCGCAACGCAACGCCCTGCTCGCCAATTCCAAAATCCTGCTCAACGTCCATTACTCTGATCAACGGTATTTCGAATGGCACCGCATGCTGGTCGGGCTCGCCAACGGTTGCTGCATCGTCACCGAGAACTGTGCCGGATACGCCCCACTCATTCCAAACAGGCATTTCGTCATGGTCGAACACGACGCTCTCATCGACGCCTGCCAATATTACCTGGACCACCCCGACGAATGTGCGCGAATTGCCAGCGCTGGGGCCGAATTCATTCGCACCGAATTGCGCCAGGCCGCCGGCTGCGCTGCGCTCTTGCAGGCTCTCGAATGCGATGATAACGGCACCGGCGTAGAAGCACCAGAACACACGATCTCCGCAACACCACAATCCGACCCCGAGCCGGCCGCGTTGCCGAGAGGATTGCACGGCACATTGCTGGAAAGGAAGAGTTTTTGGAACGCGCTGCGGAAAGATCTTCTTACCTCAGACGGAAATTCTTCCCGTAGTGTTCCGGAAAAACCGCCGCCGCCTCCGACCGCGCTGGAGCGACAGCGTCTGCGCGAAAATGTGGCGACAAGGCGCACCGGTTATCTACAGCGACGCCGGGAGCAAGAGTCGCGATTGAGTGCCGGCGAAGAGGTTTGGGCAATTCATGACAATGCTGAGTTTGCTAGAGCTCCGGCTCCACAAATTTCAGTCCTTATCACTCTCTACAATTACGCTGCCTTCATCGAAGGCTGTGTCGATGCGATCGATCGTTCCGCTGATATGCTCGCCGTGCCGATCGAGATCCTCATCATCGATGACGCTTCGACCGACGATTCGTGGAAACGCGCCCGACGCGCTCAAAATCGGGTAACTCGGCCAGTGCGTCTTGTCCGGAAACGTTTCAACACCGGCCTGGCTGATGCCCGCAACATCGGAACACACATCGCTCGCGCACCCTATATCTTTATGATGGACGCCGACAACCTGGTGACTCCGCGCGCACTTTCGTTTCTCTTCAATACCATGGAGCGCGAACAATGCGCTGCCGCTTACAGCATTCTCTGTCGATTTCGGAAAACACCCGCGCATCCGGTCGGCCTACTCTCACATTATGATTGGGATAAAGAAATCCTCGTGCAAGGGCCGTACGTGGATGCGATGGCAATGTTTCGCCGCGATGTTCTCCTGGCGCTCGGCGGCTATGATCATACCTTGAGCGAGATTGGATGGTTCGGTTGGGAGGATTACGACATGTGGCTTCGCTTTGCGCAACGTGATTTGCCTGTCGGCTTCGTTCCAAACATCCTTTGTCTCTATCGCCAGCACGAGACCTCCATGATTAATACGACCAATCTCTTCGCCCGCGATTTAGTTGGCCTATTTCAAGAACGCTACCAATTGCTCGCCAATCAATTCGTGCCCCGCGAGAGACTCTTCGGTGTCAATCGAAGCGAACTTGCCTCGGTCACTGAGACCATCAGCGTGAATGAAGAAGTCCGAAAGGCTGATGGAGAGTGAGCGGTGGCGCGAACTACCGGACCCGGTCCAGCTCCAACGCGGTATTCCCGCGCTTCGTGTATTTCGTGGGCTAACTAACAAATAGACGGCGCGTCATCACGACGCGCCGTCTCGCAGCAAACAAACACTAACCGGGTTACTTCAACTTCGAATCAATCTTTTTCGCCATTTCCAGATGCTTTCGCACCACCTCGGAAGTTTTACTGGCGAAGCTTTTCACATCAGGATCACTGCCGTCTTTCGCTTCTTTTTCGAAGGCTGCCAGATCCTTCTCATGATCCTTCACCATCTGGCCCATGTAATCCTTGTCTGACTTCCACTTGCCAGCTTCCTTTCCCGCGGGCAGGGCGACATTTTCCTCCTTGGCGATGGTCTTCAAATCTTCATTGGCCTTGCTGTGGTCCTTAACCATCCGCGCACCGAAGTTTTTCACTTCGCTATCGGTCGCATTTTTTTCTGCAACGCGGCCCATCGCTACCTCCATCATCCCACCCTTGGCCGCATCATTGATAAAGGCTTTGTCAGCTGCACTCAAGTTGCGGCCTGCGGTATTGGATTTCGACTTAACGGTTCCCTGTGCTGGCGAACCTTTGCCAGTGTAATCGGGAGTTGGATAGGGCTTTGAATATTGGGCAAAGGCTGTCCCGCTTAAACCAATAAACGCAATGGCAATGATACCAAGCCTGACAAGGCTATTTATGGAAAATTTGTGTTTCATAGTGTTTTATAGATTAAGGTGCCGGAGCAACCCCGGCACTCTTGTTTCGCAGCATCCGCCCAAGATGGCCGTAAGATCGTGCCTCGGCGTTCCTACTTTCTCGCGTAGGAGCTTTCCACTCGCGTTGCAACATCTTTGTAGCCGTAGTCCGCCTCGTAGATCTGCTTCATACAGCCAAGCGATTTCTCGCGATCGCCCATCTGTTCGTAAACCAAGCCAAGGTTGTAAACGATCTCCTTCTTTGTTGCGTCCATGGTCCCGATTTCGCGCGCCGCTTCTTCCAATTGCTTGGCCGCCAGATCGAACATACTCAGCTCACGGTAACAACGCCCGAGCGCGTTCATCGCCCGCAAACGCGCATTCGGATTCCGCCGCGCCCGCTGCAACTCCGGCAACGCCTCGCGAAAATGCCCCGCATTCATCAAATTTTCCCCGAGTTCAAAGCGAAACTGCAAATCGGTCGGGTTGCGCTCGACCCGTTTCCGAGCCTCGTCCATCAACATTTCCGCGCGCCGCTTTTTCACCGCAGCCAGCGCGGCCTGCTTTTCCGCCAACACCATGCTATCACCGGCATTGTTCGCCACCGCCTCTTCCAACGCTGCAATCTCGCGCTCTGTTTGCTTCACCCCCAGATCGGAAATTTTTCGGACCAACCCCGGGTCACTCCCGTGTGTCAGGTCGGACGCATATCGATACCAGGCAATCGCCGCTTCCAGATCGTCCCTTTGTTCGCTCAAAGATCCGAGTCGCCGCGCCACATCGACATTTTGCGGCTCGGCTTCGTGCATGGCGTAGCTCTCAGCAATTTGCTGGCTTAGCGATTCGCCCGTCAGCT
>QHPN01000040.1 GCA_003219115.1 Verrucomicrobiota bacterium
CGGTTCGGAAGATCATTTCGGTGACATGGACTTCAAACTTTGCGGCACGGCCGAAGGCGTCACTGGATACCAGCTCGACCTGAAATTGCCGGGCATCAGCCTGAAAATCCTAGGCGAAGCGATTCAGCGGGCGAAAGAAGCGCGCAACAAAATTCTCGAGATCATGCGCGGTGCGCTCGACAAACCGCGGCCGGAGCTTTCGAAATACGCGCCACGGATTGAGACGATTAAAATCAATCCGGAGAAGATCGGCGCGCTCATCGGACCGGGCGGCAAAACGATCAAAGGCATTGTGGCCGAGACCGGCGCCGAAATTAACATCGAGGATGACGGTTCAGTGCACATTTACGCAACTAGCGGTGAATCGATGGCGCGAGCTAAGGAGATCATCGGCGGGATGACGCGCGAGATTGAAATCGGGCAGACCTATCAAGGTCGCGTCGTTTCCACCAAGGAATTCGGAGCGTTCGTCGAGGTCTTCCCAGGCAGAGACGGGCTCGTGCACATTTCCGAGCTGGCCGATTTCCGGGTCAAACGAACGGAAGACGTGGCCAAGGTGGGCGACGTAATTTGGGTGAAATGCATCGGCATCGATGACAAGGGCCGGGTCAAGCTCTCGCGCAAAGCCGCGTTGAAAGAACGCGCCGAAGCCGAAACCGGCCAGGTCCCCGAGCCCGTGCACAACGGCGCGCAGCGCTGATGCCTGCGAGCAGGTCATCCCAAGCGAAGCGGAGGGATCCCGTGGCGTTACCTTAAAGCGATTGTAGCCGCGGTGGTTGGCCGCTGCTTTTTGCCGAATCCATAATCTCAGCTACAACACAAGCAGGCGAAAAAGCACTCTCCATCGCCAAGGATTGAGTTCTTAAGGGTTAACCGCGGACAGCGTCCGCGGCTACAACCGGAGGTCATCAATTTCTCCCGCGAATGGCCAATCGGCAGCGCTTCGTGCCAAGCCGGCCCGAACTGGATTGTCGCGCACGTAATTCCATTTTTGGTCGTAGCTTTCCTCGGAACGCAGGAGATGATCGAAAAATTCGCGCTGCCAAATCGTGCCTGTAGCGGTGGACGCTGTCCGCGGCATTTTCGAAATTCGCCGACTGCTCCACCGCTTCCACGCTCCGATAAAACCTGACAATGATGTGGCATTACCGTTCGGAGCGCAAAATAGGTGCACGTGATCGGGCATGATGACGTATCGTCCAACTTGCCAGCCGTGCCGCTGCTGCGCGCTTTGCCATTCGTCAATTAGAATTTCTGCTACTTGCTCCGAAGCCAACATTGCTTTTCGCTTTCGCGTGCACGCGGTGACAAAAAAGATCGGTGGATCGAGCCAGACTCTGTCCAGCCGACGGAGGTGCCGGTGCATTCTGCAATATTTATTCGCCATTCATCTATTCGGCCAGCCTTTAGCAAACGACCGCGGACAGCGTCCGCGGCTACAATGAGAACGCCATGAAAGCCGGCTTTCTCGAAAAATTGATCGGGCGGCTCGGCAAGATCGGGCCGGAAGAGGTGCAGAATTATTTGCTGCGCCTGGCTCAGGAGAAAGGATTTCTCGAGACTGTTTTCAACGCCATCCAGGAGGGAATCATTGTCTCCGATTCCGCTGGGCGAATCACCTATTTGAATGACGCTGCCTGCGACCTGTTCGGATTGGAGGGCGAAGCTTCTATTGGCAAACCGCTCGACGAACGAGTGCGCGGTCTGGACTGGAACGCGTTGACCCATAGCGGCGGTCCCGTTACACGCGACTTGGAAATTTTTTATCCGCGAAATCGGTTCATCAATTTTTACAGCGTGCCGCTGGTGATCGAGCCGCGCGATGCTGCTGGAGCCGGAGGCGATGACTCCGGTAACCGCCCCTCCGACTCCGACCGGGGATCAACGAGCGCGGCGACAACGGGGCAAGTCGGCTACGCCATTATCATGCGCGACATCACCGAGAGCCGGCGCACAGCAGAAAAAACGATCGAAAGCGAGCGCTTGAACGCGCTCACCCTCCTCGCCGCTGGTGTCGCCCATGAACTCGGCAATCCCCTTAATTCCCTGAACATCCATCTGCAGCTGATGGAGCGACAGGCGCACAAAATAAAAAGCAAAGCCCGCGAAGAACTCCAGCACTCGATCAGCATCTGCCGGGAGGAAATCAACCGGCTCGATTCCATCGTTAGTCAATTCCTCCGCGCCATCCGGCCGTCCCGTCCACAGCTCCGGCCGGAAAACATCAACACCATCGTCGAGGAAGTGGTGCGTTTCTTTTCCGCCGAGATCGAAGCGCGCGACATTGTAGTGGAAACGGAACTGCACTCCGACCTGCCATTACTGCAGCTCGATCGCGACCAGATGAAGCAGGCGTTTTACAACGTCATCAAAAACAGCTTCGAAGCGATGAAACGGCGCGGTATCTTGCGGATTCGAACCGATCGGGACGAATCGCATGTGCGCATCAGTTTCATTGATAACGGCGGCGGAATGTCGGCCGAAGCCTTAAGCCACGTCTTCGAGCCGTACTACACGACCAAGGCGACCGGGACCGGTCTTGGCCTATTAATCGTTAGACGCATTGTCCGCGAACACGGCGGCGAGCTGGCAATCGAAAGCACGGAAGGCAAGGGATTAACCCTGTCCATTCGCCTGCCGTGCAGGGAACAACGAGTCCGAATGTTGGAGGCGGGCGATCGGACTCGGAGCGATGAATGACTCTGAATGTGGAGGGGCGAGCTCTGCGAGCCCTTGTTCCGGAGGGCAGAGCTCTGCGACGCCAGGCTCGCATGGTTAGAGGAAGACCGGGCTCGCGGAGCTCGCCCCTCCAGTGGCTTCCACCGACCATTGTCGTCTCCCGGAACTCGGTCATCTTATTCTCAAAGAATGCAGCCAACGATCCTGATCGTCGATGACGAAAAGCATACCCGCGACGGCTTGCGACGCTTGCTCGAGGACGAATACGACGTCTATGTCGCCGAGGACATCGGGGGCGCCATCAGCGTGCTCGAACGCGAAACTGTCGACGTGCTTCTGACTGACTTACGGCTGGGAAGCGAAGATGGAATGCAACTAATCGAGCGGGCATTGAAAATGCCGCACCGGCCGGTTTGCATCATGATGACGGCTTACGGTTCGGTTGATACCGCGGTGGAAGCGATGAAACGCGGCGCTTACGATTTCGTGACCAAACCGCTCAACCTCGATAAGATCGAAATCCTGATCGCGCGCGCACTGCAATCGCGCCGGATGGAGCAGGAGAACCGGACCCTGCGTCAGCAAATCGACGAACGCTTCGGTCTGGAAAATATTCTCGGCGAATCGCTTGCCCTGCGCGAGGTGCTCGATACCATCCGACAGGTCGCGCCTTCTTCGGCCAGCGTTCTGATCGAAGGTGAGAGCGGCACGGGCAAGGAACTGGCCGCCCACGCGATTCATAATTTGAGCCGGCGTAACCAGGCGAAATTTGTGGCGGTACATTGCGCGGCGCTGTCGCCGACACTGCTGGAAAGCGAATTGTTTGGGCACGAGCGAGGCGCGTTCACTGGCGCGCACGAACGGCGGATCGGAAGGTTCGAGCAGGCGAATGGCGGCACGATTTTTCTGGACGAAATTGGCGATATCGACCCCAGCACGCAGGTGAAGTTGTTACGGGTGATGAGCGAACAGCGATCATTCGAACGCGTCGGCGGCAGCCAAACCCTGCGCGCGGACGTGAGGGTGATCGCTGCGACAAACAAGAACCTTGAGCAATTGGTGCGGGAAGGAAAATTTCGGGACGACCTTTACTTTCGCCTCAACGTCGTCCGCATCACGATGCCGCCGTTGCGCTCCCGCAAGGAGGATATCCCACTTCTTGTTAGGTCCTTCCTGCGGCATTTCTCCAAGACGAATGAAAAGCCGCTGCTCGACATCACCACCGATGCCATGAATACGCTTCTGGCCTATGATTGGCCGGGAAATGTCCGCGAACTGCGGACTGCAATCGAACACGGAGTGGTCATGACAGGTGGACCCAAAGTAACGGTGCGCGATCTGCCGCGCGCGCTCCGAGATTCGGTCGGGAATGCAGCCGGTGCCATCACCATTGCAGAAAAAGTTAATCCGCTTGATTTGGCAGAAACGGAAAAGCGATTGATCACCCAAGCGCTTGCTTCTACCCGTGGAAACATTACCGCTGCCGCGAACCAGCTGGGCATCAGCCGCCGCACTCTGCACCGCAAACTAAACGAAATGAACGCCCAGGGCCGGAATGTGCGCGAGCAGGCGCGCGCTGCAAAGGAGCGTCCGAAGTAAATCATGCCTGGCGTCGCCGACTTCGTTCAAAAACGGTTCACACCCTTGAGACGGGAAGGTCATCATCAATGCGTGGATGGAACCAACTGAAGTCGTTGCCTGCGACATGCCACGGGCGGGCGGTGGCTTGGTATGCCGATCGGCCCATTGTCTGACTCCCTGATCCGGTGGCAAAACGCAACGAAGTGCATGACTTCGGGACTTTGGGCGACCCATTAAACGCAATTTATCTAACTCCCGTTAGCGGCATCGAGAATAAAATGGACAACAAAGCGAATACAGGGAGTGGGCACGGTTTAATCTGCACAATGTCGATTTGCAAAACTTTCCCTGGCGCTGGATCGCGGGACTGGGCCCGGAGGAGGAATGCGATTTTTATTTATGGTGATTGCGACCGGCACAAAGAAAGCCCCTGAAAATTGCCGAATCCGGCAGTTTCCGGTTTACGAATGCCAGATCGGGAAGTTGAATTAGCAAAATGAGCGATAACCGGCGGATTTTTGGAACGGACGGCGTTCGCGGCATTGCCAACGTCGAACCAGTCACGGCCGAGACTGCCCTCAAGCTCGGTCGCGCCGCCGCTCATGTTTTTACGAAACTGAATCCGCGTGCACATCCCAGCGACGCGCGCCCGAAGATTGTGCTGGGCAAGGATACCCGCCTCTCAGGTTACATGCTCGAGAACGCGCTGGTGGCCGGCATTACCTCGCTGGGAGTGGATGTGCTCATCATCGGGCCGTTGCCTACTCCCGGTGTCGCCTACATCACTCGTTCACTCCGCGCCGACGCCGGAATCGTTCTGTCGGCTTCCCATAATCCTTATGCCGACAACGGCATTAAGTTTTTCCGGCACGATGGCTACAAGCTCGATGATCAAGTCGAAACGCAAATCGAGCAGCTCGTTTTCAGCGGCGAAATCGACGCGATTCGTCCTACAGCAAGAAAAATCGGACGCGCCACACGAATCGACGACGCCCTCGGCCGTTATGTCGAGTTCGCCAAACAAAGTTTTCCGCGCGGAATGACGCTCGAAAAAATGCGGATCGCCGTCGACGTCGCAAACGGCGCCGCCTACAAATCCACGCCCTGTATTTTGCGGGAACTTGGGGCCGACATTGTCGTTGCCCACAACACACCTAACGGCACCAACATCAACGCCGACTGCGGCAGCACTCATCCGGAGGAAATTCAGCGCGTGGTCAGAGAATCCGGCGCGCACGTCGGTATCACTCACGATGGGGACGCCGATCGCGCTCTGCTTTGCGACGAAAATGGCGAGCTAGTCGACGGCGATGAAATTCTGGCGATTGCGAGCGTTGATTTATTGCGCACGAAAAAATTGCGCGACAATACGCTGGTTGCGACGGTCATGAGCAATTTTGGTCTCGACGAAGTACTGGCTGCGCACGGCGGCAAAGTTATTCGCACCAAAGTAGGCGACCGTTACGTGCTCGAAGAGATGATGGCGCGCGATCTCAACGTCGGCGGCGAGCAGAGCGGCCACATGATTTTTCGCGACTTCACCACCACCGGCGACGGCATCATCAGCGCGCTCCAGGTTTTGCGAATCATGAAAGAAAGTGGGAAACCGCTGAGCGATCTGAAAGGTTGTCTGAAAAAGTATCCGCAGGCGCAGCGGAATTTGCGAGTGAAACGCAAGCCGCCGCTGGAGGAATTGCCCACCGTGATGAAGTTGGTGGGTGAAACCGAACGTAATCTTTCCGGGAAAGGGCGCGTGCTTTTGCGTTACTCGGGAACGGAATCAAAAATCCGGTTGCTTATTGAAGGCCGCGAGCGCGATGAGATTGATCGGCAGGCCAATCGCATTGCGGAAGCGATCGAGGAGGCTATCGGAGCGAAATGAGAGCGATTAAACGCGCTGTCATCCCGAACGAAGTGAGGGACCTCACCAAGGCTGCTGGATCACGCAAGAAAGTTTGTGTATTCAATATCTCGAATGAGAGGTCCTTCGCTTCGCTCAGGATGACGAGCATTGTCTGGTTATGACGCTATCTCAAGCGATCGAAGCGCTGCTCTTCAGTGCACAAAAACCGCTGACCACGTCCGAACTGCGCGATACACTCACCCGTGCGGGCGACAACGACGAGCTCATCCAAAATGAATTCGGTCGGGTGAAAGAGGCGGAAGTGGCGGCTACCCTCGGCCAATTAAAAACCGATTACA
Source organism: Verrucomicrobiota bacterium (assembly GCA_003219115.1). GTDB lineage: Bacteria > Verrucomicrobiota > Verrucomicrobiia > Chthoniobacterales > UBA10450 > AV69. Next base: position 6,463 of record QHPN01000040.1, read on the forward strand.
CCCTGACGCCGCGCGGGTTCCAGCTCGTGGAAAAAGCGGGCGGCTGGCAGTTGGTCAGTCATCCCGATTGCGCGCGCTGGATCCGTCAGCTTTTCCCAGAATCGAAACCGGCACGGCTTTCGCCGCCGGCGCTGGAAACCCTCGCTATCATCGCTTATCGCCAGCCAATCACCCGCGCCGATGTCGAAGCGGTGCGCGGCGTCAGCGTCGAAGGCGTCCTGCAAAACTTAATGGAACGTGGCCTGGTGAAAATCAGTGGACGCGCCGAATTGCCGGGCCGCCCGCTGCTCTACGAGACTACCGAATTCTTCCTCGAACATTTTGGTCTCCGCAATCTCGACGAGCTGCCGAATGCAGAGGAATTACGCAGCCGCTATTTGCCAGTCGCGCCGCGTGCACCTGTCGCCGGCACCGGTGATGCCGATAACCAAAAGTCCGCCTCGGACCGCCCTTCCGGCCCAGGCGCGGAATCGGCGACTCCGGCTACAGCCGCTGCGCCACAGGATTGACTTGGCGGCGCAATTTCGGAGACTTCGCGCAAGAGGGACCGTTAATTTCCCGCAAACAGGTTTCTATCTCATATGAATAAAGGTCTTCTTGGTTGTCTCGGAGTTGGCGCCATTCTTCTTTTCATTCTGCTTATCGGCGGATGTGCTGTCGCCGCCAGTTACAATCGACTTGTCCCGCTGCAGCAGAAGGTCGATCAAAGCTGGGCCCAGGTGCAAAATGTTTATCAGCGCCGCGCCGATCTGATTCCGAACCTGGTCAACACCGTGCAAGGCGCGGCCAATTTTGAGAAATCCACCTTAACCGAGGTAACAAACGCCCGCGCTAGCGTCGGCCGGGTGCAGATCGATCCCAATCACGCTCCAACCGACGCGGCAAAATTGCAGGAATTTCAGCAGGCCCAAGGGCAATTGAGTAACGCGCTCTCGCGCCTGCTCGTCGTTAGCGAGCGTTACCCGGAACTCCGCGCGACACAGAACTTCGAAAATTTGCAGGCGCAATTGGAAGGAACCGAAAATCGAATTTCGGTTGAGCGCGGGAACTTCAACACCGCGGTCCAGGATTACAACACCGCTGTGCGAACCTTCCCGACGAACCTGTTCGCCGGCATGTTCGGATTTCAACAGCGACCATTTTTTGAAGCACAGGCCGGTGCGGAGAAACCGCCGGCGGTGAATTTTAACTTTGGCAGTCCCACACCGGCGCCGGCCGCAACCACGGCTCCCACACCATAATTTTTGCCCGTCATCCTGAGCAAAACGAAGCGGAGTCGAAGGATCCCGTGGAAATAACCTTAAAGATTGCGCGGCGGAATCCTCCCCTCGGGATGACGACAATACGAACACTGTACCTTGTAATTCTCGCGCTCTTCGCTAGTGCGATGGTCGCGCAAGCCGCCGAAGTCATACCCCCGAAACCGGACCGTTATTTCAACGATTACGCTGGCGTCGTTTCGCGCGGGTCAGCTCAGCGTTTCAACGAACAATTGGCACAATTTGAACGCGAGACCTCCAATCAGATCATAGTCGCAGTCTGGCGGACGATGCCTTCGCAAAGTTCGATCGAAGATTTCACCCAGCGCGCATTTCAGGCATGGCAGCCGGGGCAAAAGGGGCGAAACGATGGTGTCGTCTTCTTCGTCTTCGTGGATGAACACCGGATGCGGATCCAGCCGGGCTACGGGTTGGAAGGAGCGCTGCCCGACATTACCTGCAACGAAATTATACGCGATGCTGTTGCGCCGCGATTCCGAGCGAAAGATTTTGAAGGTGGCTTTGCTGCTGGAATCGATCTCATCTTTAAGGCAATTCACGGGGAGTATAAGGGAAGCGGAAAAACGACACGCGAGAGCAGGAGTGGGAGCAGTCAGAGCGGTACTGCCGGGCTGCTGGTTTTCTTTTTCGTTCTTATCATATTCTTGCTGGCCGTGCGCGCTTCGCGTCGTTTCGGCGGTTATCGTTATACCGGCGGTGGCGGCCCCTTCGTTTCGGGCAACTGGGGTAGCGGGGGCGGATGGTCGTCGGGTGGCGGCGGGTGGATTCAGCGGTGGTGGCGGGTCCAGTGGCGGCGGCGGAGCAAGCGGTAGCTGGTGACGAGATGCGGACGCATCATTTTCTTCGCCGGCTCGATCACAATCGGGTAACCCAGGCGATCAAAAAGGCGGAGGGAAAAAGTTCCGGCCAAATTCGCGTCTTTGTTCAGCGGTGGAAATTTGAAGGGGACGCTTTACCGCGGGCAGAAAGGAGATTCTTCCAACTCGGAATGCAGAAGACAGCAAATCGCAATGCTGTTCTGATCTTTGTTGCGCCGAGAGCACAGAAATACGCCGTGGTGGGCGACGTAGGGGTGCACGAGAAATGCGGCGAGGAATTCTGGAAGAAATTGGTGAACGACATGCGGGCGCATTTCAAAAATCAGGATTTCAATCGAGCTATCATCCTCGCCATCAGCGAAGTGGGGAAAGTGCTGGCCGCGCATTTCCCTCGCACCGGCGATACCATCAACGAGCTGCCAGACGAGATTGTGCAGGAATAGGGCTCGTGGCATCGACTCCTAGCCGATGAACAGTGGCTGAATGCCAGGGATCCGCTTTAGCGCCAAAGGCGCGGTATCAAACTAGCCTGGGGCAGCGCCCCAGGCATTCGCACCCAAATTGTGATCGAGCGCTGAAGGCGCGGCTCTGAATCGCGCTTTCAGCGCTGTGGTTCGTATCGCACGATTAACCTGGGGCGCTGCCCCAGGCTAGCTATGTCGCGCGCCTTTGGCGCTAAACGATGGGAAGACCAATACCACACTTGCAAAGCGCGCAATTTGCTGTTTATTCCCCGCTTCGCAGCGAGTTTTTAACTTAATTACGCTGTTGGTCCCTGGGTTTCCGTCGCTGGACGCGAAGCTTCACTCGCCAGGGGTAACCCAGCGAAAGGAATTAGTGATTTAATGATTTATCGATCTGGCGATTTGCTTTCTGCATTCGCTAAATCATTCACTCGTTAAATCGTTAACTATTACGCTTATGCCAGTTCGTTACGGTCGGTTTGAAATGCCAAAGACCCTCTCCAAGGAGGAGAAGGGAGCCACGGAAACTTACGCGAAGTTTGTCGCGGAACCTTTTGAAGCTGGCTACGGCCATACCGTGGGCAACTCGCTTCGACGCGTGCTTCTTTCCTCGCTCGAAGGCGCTGCCATTACCGCGGTGAAAATCACTGGGGCACAGCACGAATTCGCCACTTTGCCGGGTGTCGTCGAAGACGTGACCGATATCGTGCTCAATTTAAAGCGCATCAAGTTCAAGGCGGCCGAGCATGAGCCGCGCAAACTTTCGCTCAGTGTGAACAAGGAAGGCGAAGTCACCGCCGGTGATATCCAACTCGCCCAGGGCTATGAGATTCTGAATCCCGATCAGATCATCTGCACGCTCGACAAAAAACATAAATTCGATGCCGAGCTGGAAGTGCGGGTGGGACGCGGCTTCGCCACCGGCGAAGAAAACAAGCGACCCGATCAGCCGATTGGGTTAATCCCGATCGATTCCATTTTTTCTCCGGTCACTCGGGTGAAATACGCGGTGGAACACACGCGCGTCGGCCAACGCACGGATTACGACAAACTGATCCTGGAAGTTTGGACGGATGGTCGTCTTACTCCCGATGACGGGCTGCTCCAGGCTTCAGCCATTTTGCGGCATCACCTCGATGTTTTCGTCAATTTCAACGAAGACGTAATCGAGTTCGACGAGACGCCGGCGGGGGTCAGCGAAGAGAATATAAAGCTGAAGAAGCTGCTCAACATGAGTGTGAACGAAATCGAGCTGAGCGTGCGCGCGGCCAATTGCCTGAACAACGCTAATATCACTAGCGTTGGTCAGTTGGCGCAAAAGACCGAGGCCGAAATGCTGAAGTATCGAAACTTCGGCAAGAAATCACTTAACGAGATTAAGGACAAACTAACTGCGCTCGGCCTGGGGCTCGGGATGAAGTTCGATCCCGGTCTGGTGGAAACACCGGTGGGGGTTGATGTGACCAGTTCCAACGGAGCGACCGCCGAGCAACCACGCGTTTAAATCGCGATGAGACACCAGAAAAAGACAGTCAAGCTCGGTCGCAAGGCTGAGCATCGGAAAGCACTGTTGGCAAATCAGGTTTGCAGTTTGATCGAGCATCAACGCATTCGTACCACTTTGGCCAAAGCGAAGGCGGTGCGCCCACTCGCGGAAAAAATGGTGACGCTCGGCAAAAAAGGCTCAATCCACGCCCGGCGCACCGCGTTCGCGGTGCTGCGGCAGAAGGACGCGGTGAAAAAGTTGTTTGATGAAATCGCGCCGCGCACGGCCGATCGCAATGGAGGTTACACCCGCATCGTCAAACTTGGGCAACGCAAGAGCGACTCTGCTCCGATCGCATATCTGGAATGGGTGGATGCCGTTTTGCTCGTCGATCAGGAGACCGATGAGGCCACGGAAAAGAAAGCCCGCAAATCGAAACGGGAAGACGAACAAGCCGCCGGCGCCGACAAGAAGTCGAAGAAAAAAGCGGCTGCAGCCGCGGCATAGTGGCGTCGGCACCCTGCCGATGAAGGTAGGGCGATTGACCTCAATCGTCCGGGCGGTTCGGGTGACCGCCCTACCTGAGTAGACGTCGGCGTCGAAACTTAGAACACGACGGCGCGTGTCCCAAGCGCGAGGGAGGTGGTACGTTGTCATCCTGAACGGAGTGAAGGATCTCACCAACTCCGTTGGAATGCACAAG
>QHPN01000041.1:0-4088 GCA_003219115.1 Verrucomicrobiota bacterium
TGAATCGGCAAAATGTGATGCTGAAAAACAAACCGCGACGGCAAAATCGAAAGCGTCTGGCGATCGATGCTCTTGGCGTCGAGCGCGACCAGCGGGACGCGGAAGAAATTTCCAATGGCCGCAAGAAACCGATTCTCGTCCACCTTCCCGGAGTCGAGCACCTGTATTGTCCAGGAACCGCCGTTGAGATTTTGGGCGAGCTGGGCCGCTTCTTCGCGGGATGCCACGCCTCCCGCCATCAAAAGGTCGATGATGGATTTGTTGACTGCCGCACTCATCTCTTAGCCCGCTGATTCTGCGCTACCCTCACTATTCTCGTTAGGGCAAATGCAACGCCCGTCGGACAGGTTCGTTCAGCTCACCCGTTACGCGCATGGAGTAATTTTTCTGGAGACGGGCGATAGCGAAGCTTACCTCGTCAGAAAATATTCCATCGATCCGACCGCAATAGTATCCGAGTCGCTTCAAATCCCGCTGCAATGCGGCGACGTAAGCTGGGTCGGACATCAACTGTTCGTTAGTCTTGAAATAATAAACCCAACGCCTGCTATCTCGGTAGGCATAATCAGTCGCGCGCACCGTCGGCATCTGGTGAAGCAGGTCGTATTCATCGCGCGGTGCGAGCGAGTCAACCGAACGGTGGGAGAAGATTTCCTCGTCGATGATGAAACCGTGAACGCCATGGCAGGCGAGAAACATCCCCGTCAAAAGAAGTACGATTCGTCTCATCACCGCATTCCTATGTCTTTGGCAGACGGAATATCTGGTGGCGGCAATTGTTTGCCATCCCCCTTCTTCGGACAATCGGGGCAATCTTCCTGTTCAAGCTCCGGCCCGAAATGGTCGCGATCCTCCGTTTTCTGTCGAAGACGATACAAGTCCAGTTTTGTCAACGACACTTCTGGACGCATTAGGATGAGCAGCTCCGTGCGATCGCGATTTTTTATGGTGCTACGAAAAAGGGAACCGACGAGCGGCAATCGACTCAAATATGGAATGCCGTTTTTGCTGGTATTCCTGACGTCACTGATTAATCCGCCCAGGACGATCGTGGAACAGTTTGGCGCCGACACATTTGTCCGGATGTAACGGGTCGCGATTGTTGGTACCGAGTTGCCACCGATGTTCACGTTGCTGTTTGGGACGACGCTATCAATCTTCTGCAGAATATCGAGCGAGACCTCCTTTTCCGAATTGATCAGCGGCACAACCTCCAGCTGGAGCGCGACTTTCTTGAATTCGATGCTGGATTGCACAGCAGCGACACTATTATTTTGGGTGGTCAGCGTCGTCGCGTTGCTCAAAGTGCTGACCGGAACGGGAATCTCTTGTCCGTTCGCGATGATCGCCTTTTTATTATTACTGGTGAACACAGTCGGCCGCGAGATCGTCTTGAATCGGCCGGTTGAATCCAACATGTGGACGACCGAGGCGAGCGTGGCGCCGGCAGCGAGATAAATGTTCGCGCCGCTGGCAGCGTTAGTCGCCAGCTGGCTGAATGTGATAAGATTGCCCGGGTCGAAGATACTTCCGCCACTCAATACCGGTGATCCCCCCGGACTGGCAGCGGGGGAACTGGTACCGCCTCCGGGGAACGGAGGGGGAATGTTGCCGCCAAAGTGCGTAGTGAGCGCATACTTTTTGTTTGCTCGGATGAAATAGTCCACGCCGAACTCTTCGTCGTTATTCAGCGTTAACTCGCCAATGACGGTGCTGAGCGCGACTTGCGGCGATTTCACATCCATTTCATCGAGAATTTTCTGCACCTTTACTACCACCTCGCGATTGCCCAGAACGATGATCGTGTTGGCACGCTGATCGGCGATGATCTTGGCGTTGCCGACCGTCACCGCTTTGGGCGCGGTATCAACCGGTTGCGTAGACAGTTCTTCTGAAATATTCAATTCGCTGCCGGTCGCGGTACTACTCTGGCCGACATTATACGGATTAGTGACGGTGGGATTCGGCGTGCGCTGCGGCGTAGGTCCGGCTTGCGGGCCAGCCGCTCCGCCAGCACCAGCTTGTTGCTCCTGCCCCGGTTCGGTTAGGGCCTGCACCAGCACGGGCAAAACGTCGCTCGCCGAAATGTAGCGCAGCGGACGCGTCACCGGCTTGGCGAACTCGACGTTGGCGTCGAACTCCGCGATCAACTTCCGGATAAAGGGCATGTTGATCGGCCTGGTAATAACGTGAATGCGATTCGTCCGCACATCCGGCGCGAGCTTGATTTTGCCGACGATAATTGAATCCTCGGATAGCGCCGCGAGCGTGCCGAGATCGCCCTCGCCCTGGGCCACCGGAACAATGGGATTGACGGTCACCCCGCGCACGCCCCGGGCCGGCCCGCCTCTCGGGACACCGGGTTGCGTTTGCTCACTTCCTTTCTCGAAAATGTCTTTCAGCATGTCGACCACTTTGGTGGCGTCGGCCCGCTCGAGCTTGATGAATTCGCTCGTCACTTCCGCCGGCGCGACGTCGATCTGCTCGATAATCTTCGCCAAGCCGCGAATGACAGTCGAATTTTCCGTGATCAAAATGCTGGAGGATTTCGGCAATGGAAGAACCGACGTGTAAGTGGATGGCGGGGAGAGGTATTGCCCGATTACCTGCTGTAACTCAGCCGGATCGGCATAACGCAACCGAAACAAAAAGCTAACTACCTGATCGTCCGGGGGAATATCAGCTTGATCGGAAATGATCGGCACACCTTGGGTGCGCGGATTTTTACCCGTCCCGATCACCTTCACGATATCGGGCTCTTCTGGAACAAGTGAGAACCCATTCATCAGAAGACTAATCTGGATGATCTGGATCGCCTCCTCGCGCGTCGGATCCTTGGTGAGGAAAATATTCACCTTTCCGTTCACAAAATTGTCCATGATCACGCGCTTGCCCGTCAGTTGTTCGTAATAACGGAGCACATCCTGCACGTCACTGTTGGGGAACTGCAATTTCACATGTTCCTGGAGATTGGGCGTGGGCGCGGCCGAACGCGTCGGCGCGACTGGCGATTGCGATTGCGCCGGCGGAGGGCGTTGCGCAAAATTAACCGCTGCCGATGCCAGCAGCACGAACACAACCAGCGTGGATCTCAACACAGAGGTGCAATAGTAAGGGCGGCGGCGCCCTGGGTCAATCGATCGTTAGCTCAATGCTGAACAGAGGGCCATCACGACAGCCATCCCGCGAAGACTTTTGGACTAAATCCCCAACACTCAACACTCAACGTAGAACTGCGGGACCTAAGGCATTAACATTGGGCGAATTCGAACCCTGAACACTGAAAACTTGAAAAGGCCCTCTTAATAATAGTAAGGGCATAACATGAAACATCCTTGGTTACGCGCGGTCATGTTTTTCAGCACCGTCCTATTCGTCCCATTCGCCTCTTTTGACGCATCCGCGACAGAGAAAGAAGACAGCAAAAGTGAAGTGATCGCCGAAATTCGTGCGGTTCTGAGCACGCAACAGGAGGCTTGGAACCACGGCGACATCGATGGGTTCATGAATGGTTATGCCCGCGCTGAGACCACGGTTTTTGTTTCCAGCGACGAAGTGACGCGGGGCTGGCAAACCGTGCGTGACCGCTACGTCCAGAAATACGGCGACCGCGCCAAAATGGGCACGCTCACATTCTCCGATCTCGAAATCGAACAGCTTGGCCCTGATTCCGCGATCGCGCTCGGCCGCTGGGAACTAAAGCGCGCGAATGACAATCCGCACGGTCGTTTCACCCTAATCTTCCGCCACACACCCGATGGTTGGCGCATCGTTCACGATCATACCTCGGCAGCTCCGCCGCCGACGTGATTTGTCTTCTGTAGCGGCGGTCTATGACCGCCGATGCCTTTAGTCTGAATGGTACCGCAAATCAAAGATTTCCCCCCAAAACGGCCAATCCTGCCGATTCCTTACCAAGCCCTGGCGTACTGGATTCTCGCGTACATAATGCCACTTCTGCTCGTAGGATTCTTCGCTTCGCAATACGTGATCGAAGAAACCCTTTTGCCAGTGCGGGCCGGCAATGCCGTTCAGGCGCAGCGTTTTTGAAAGCATATTCTTTAAGGATTTCATCCATGCAGATAGCT
>QHPN01000041.1:4133-8546 GCA_003219115.1 Verrucomicrobiota bacterium
GCCGCGATGCATGCCTTCTTCCCCAAATTGGATGAAGGCCGCATGAATACATTCCGTAGCTAATATTGAGCGGCGCTTGTCTGCGCACGTCGTTACGAAATAGATCGGCGTTCGCAGAAAAACCCGATCGAGGCGTTGCAGCCGCTGCTTGCGATCGTCGGCGGTCATAGACCGCCGCTACAGGATCCAACGCCTGACGCGATCAAATCATCTGTTCGCCTCAACGCTTTCATTCCTTCAACGCTTCAACCCTTTCAACCTTTTCAACAACTTCTCATGTATTCCATCGAACCCACCGTTGCTGAACACGGTCACGATGTCGTTCTTCTTCAGCATCGGCGTGATGCGTTCGACGATCGAATCGGCGTTCTGTTCGTAGAACGCGAGCCGGCCGGCGCGCTTGATTTCTTTCATCACGCCCTCGGGATTCAATCGCTCCGCTTCCGGAATTTGGTCGAGCCTCGCGACCTGCGAAATGAAAACGCCGTCGGCAATTTTAAGCGCATTCGGCAGTTCGTTTTGAAAAACCGCGCGTCGAGTGGTGTTGGAACGCGGCTCGAAGATCGCCCATAGCCGGTGCTTTGGGTAACGGCGGCGCAGCGCGGTCAGCGTCTGCGCGATCGCGGTCGGATGATGACCGAAATCGTCAATCACTTTTACCCCGCGCACTTCGCCGCGGATTTCCTGGCGTCGTGCCACTCCTTCGAACTTCGGCAGTGCCGCTCGAATCGTCTCGGCCGACACGCCATAAAATTTCGCGGCTGAGATCGCCATCGCGGCGTTGCGGACGTTGAACTCGCCGAGCATCGGAATCTCAAACGCTTCCTCGCGCAAAACGAACCTCGATTTTTTGGCCGAATAACTGACATCCCGGATCCGTTGAGCGCAGTTTTTGGAAAAACCGACCTCGACCAAGGGCGCGAGAGAATCGCGCGTGACTTCCACACAATTCTTGTCGTCGCCATTGAGCACGATCATCCCATTCTGCGGCACAATATTGACCAGCCGGCGAAAGCTTAACTTGATGGCATCGAGATCGGGGAAGATGTCGGCATGATCGAATTCGACATTGTTCACGATCAGCAGCTCCGGCAGGTAGTGAATAAACTTCGAGCGCTTGTCGAAAAACGCGGTGTCGTATTCGTCACCTTCGATGACGAAGAATTTCGATTCATTAAAGCGCGCGCCCTGTCCCAAATTGCTTGGAATCCCGCCGATCATGTAGCTGGGCCTGTGGTTCGCGCACTCCATGATCCAGGTCAGCAACGCTGTTGTCGTTGTTTTTCCGTGCGTGCCGGTAACGACAAGATTGTGTCGTGCGCGCAGAAAATAATTTTTCAAAACTTCCGGCAACGACAGATAAAATAATTTTCGGTTCAGGACCGCTTCCGCTTCCGGGTTGCCGCGTTTAATCGCATTACCGATTACCACCACATCGGATTTCGCTGGGATATTTTCCGCACGATAACCGGAGAAGAGGGCAATCTTACGCTCTTCCAGAAAGGTGGACATCGGCGGATAAATATTTTCGTCCGAACCGGTAACGGTGAACCCGCGCTCGCTCAGCGCTGCCGCTACTGATCCCATGGCCGTGCCGCAAATCCCGAGAAAATGGAAATGTCGCGGCGCTTCTTTCACAGCAATCCTTTACCCGGAGTAGCCAACTACGCTAGGGAAACGAAAAGGCCGTCATCCCGAGCGTAAACGCCAGTCCGGCTCAGACCGAGGGATCCCGTGGCGTTGCCTTGAAGGTTTCATGGCGGGATCCCTCGACTCCACTTCGTTCCGCTCGGGATGACGATCGCCACTGGTCATTATTTCCGCTCGAATACTTCCACCGCATTCCACGCTTCATCGGGCGGGGCCTGCTCGTATTCCAGCGAACGCTCGAGGTACATTTTTGCCAGAGAATCCTCGGGGTAAAATTCGAGGAAGCGTGAGAAGAGGATTTTCGCCTGCGTGAAATCGCGATCCCGAAACTTGCGAATTCCTTCCTCATACGTTTCCAGCCAGATTAACAATTGCTGATCTATGTTGTGGTCGCGTGTTCCCACGATGGTAAAAACATCGACCGGCTCGCTTATTCCCTTTACCTGCGCGCGCGCGACGGAACGCAAGTGAAATTCATCGCGAATCAAATCCGCCGCCGTGGCTCCGACTAGGATGTCCACTCCAAAAATGCGCGTCAGCCCTTCCAAACGTGACGCCAGATTTACCGCCCCGCCGATGACAGTGAGATCGGCGCGATCCTGCGAACCAATGTTTCCAGCGAGAACATCGCCATGATTAATGCCAACGCCCATTCCCAGGGTCATGCGGCCTTCCGTTTTCCAGGCGTTGTTTAGTCGCAACAATTCGCGCCGCATCCCAAGGGCTGCATGCGCGGCCGCTTTCGCATCTTTGGCCTTTCCCTGGCTTTTGACATTTCCCCACACCGCCATGATGGCGTCACCGATAAATTTATCGAGCGTGCCATCGTGCTGAAAAACGACATTGGTCATCGCGCTCAGGTATTCATTCAGCTGGCGGACCAATTCCTCGGGGTCGGCCTTCTCGCTCAAGGTTGTGAAACCGACGATGTCGGAAAACAAAATCGTGGCCGGCATGCGCGAACCTTTGAGCGAATTGAAATAGCCACCGGGATTCTCAAGGATTTCTTTGACCAGGTTCCTGGAAACATAACGCTCGAGCGTGCGTCGAGTGCGCAACTTTTCCCTACGCTCAATCGCGTAATCGATCCCGAGCGTGCTAACGCCACAGAGGATAAGAGTCGAGAGCACGGGTACGGATGCGAGAAGGAACCCAGAGCGATCGTATGCGAGACGGGCAACCGCGAGATAAATCACGGTGATGGCGATGAGGGAGAACAGAGAAAGAATTGGACGTCGCAAAAAAGGAATTATGCCCCACCCGATCACCCCAGCGACGAGAACGAGGCCAAGCATGACCTGGGTTGGTGTTTGCCGCAGAAATTCGTGCGCCTCGGTCGCGGCCATTACCTGCAAATGGATCGCCGGACCAGGTGCGGCCGGACTCATCGGAGTAACGATGAAGTCGTGGCCGATTTGCGAAGATGCGCCGACGATTACGATTTTATCTTTAAAAATTGCGCCGTCGGCGTAGTTCGCTTTCCAAAAGCTCGGATGGAAAACCTGCCAAAGAGGGAATGGCGGATAAGCATCATTGGAGCTAAAACGAAAAAGATGATCGCGTTGATCCTGTGGAATATCAGCGCTGCGTCCAAGTTTCGTTAGCGCGCGCGCCGGCATCGAAGTATAAATCTCGTCACCGGAGACAGGGGCTACCCCCGCGAGTTGACGTTCAGAAGTGAAGAAGCGCGCCGCGCGCAGTTTTCCGTCGATCTCGTCGTTCCAATAATTTACGAAACCGACGCGACCGTCAGTTTGCGCTGGCGGCGGGATGAGCTGCGCGTTTGGCAGTACAATTTGGATGTTATTTTGCGTATCGATATTCATCGCCACAACAACCCGATCGCGATACCGATCGAGCGCCGCGCGGAAAGCGGGATCACCGTCGTTTGGATTGTTGAACATCAGGTCGAACAGGACCAGACGCGCACCGGCCCCAAACAAGCGATCCAGTAAAAGGACCCAAAGTTCGCGCGACCATGGGAACGGCCGCTCGGTCATCAATTCAAAGGCGCGATTGCCCGCGATCTCCTCCGGTCCGACCGCATCCAATTGCAACGACTGCTGATCGATTCCCAGGAAAATAAAATCGTCACGCGTAGCGGTCTTACGGCCTTCCCTGCGCAGCGTGTCCTCAAAACTTTGTTCGCCCCGCCACGGCATGGAAATAAAGGGCAGGGTCGGAAAAAAATAACCCACAAAAACCACCGCCGTCCAAAACGTGCAGATCGCGGCAAAGGCCAAACGACGGTGGCGCGCCAGCCAGGACATTGGGTTATTTTATGAGATTACACGGGAACGGCCAATCCGAAACGCGAAGCGTCCGCTAATCGGGTGTACGGCCGAGCTTTTCCCGCGCGTTTAGTGAAATGAGCTTACATCGCGACCACAGCGCGCGAGTCATCCTGAGCGCAAGCGAAGGACCTCACCGATAGCGCTTCCGTGAGCCAAATTAGGATTGCGTGACTCATCACCTTTGTGAGATCCCTCTCTGTCTGCGCGGTTCGGGATGACACGCGGTCTGTTATTGGAGCTCCCCCATAGATTTTCGCATCGTCCTCGCATTCGATGGAGGGGGCAAGCTCCGCGAACCCGATTGCGCATTTCCGTGTGGGACGCGTGTCGCGTGTTCCTCTGCAGCCGACATGGCTGCCAATACAGAAGAAGGCTCGCAGAGCTCGCGCCTCCAGTCGCATGATCGACTAGATACCTAGTCTACGACATCATTCCCGCGTGGACGCTGAACTTCTTTGCCCGGCTTGTC
>QHPN01000042.1:0-2673 GCA_003219115.1 Verrucomicrobiota bacterium
ATATTACCTGCTTCAACGGCAGATATGTGGGTAGCAACCTGCTGCCACATTCCACCTCGATTCACCCAGACGTCAGTAAATCTTTTTTGAGTGTTGTTGCCGTTCGCGGTCTGCGATAGCCTGCCGATTGCAATTATAGCGTCACCGTAGGCTCGCACACTTAACTCTTCGTATTTTTCAGACTCCAAGGTGGTCGCAGGATTAAGACAGCGCGTGATTACTTGCGCCTTGTTCTCTAAACGACCATCGGAGGTCGCGCTGGCTAGATCGTCAGCCAGCGAATCTTCAAACCAACGTTTGTCCTTTTTAACGTCAGCCTCGAGGCGTTCCTGTTCCAGCCGAGTTACCCGCTCTACTTCCATTGCTTCTAATGCTGCGGCGCTTCCGTCCCCAACCAATGGCGAGGTCACTGCAGAGGGCGATGTTCCTTTGGAGCTTTTTGCAGAGCTTTTCGACGAAGAGGTCTTTGCAGAGCTTTTCGACGAAGAGGTGTTGGCGAAACTTTTCGATGAAGAGGTATGTGTTTTAGTAGGCTTCGAAGCAGTTTCACTTTTACCAGTTCGCGCTGTTGCTTTGTCCGACGGCTGAGCCGTGGCACAAACGGGAACTAAAAGAACTCCGATGATCAGCGCCGACAAAAATGCAATTCGGTCCATAGCATGAATGTAAGACTTCCGGAGAGTAACGCCAACATGTTGCCAGCCTCGCGATGCATCATGCAGCACGGCGTCAGGTTAGCCGAGATAGGATGTTATCTAGCCCGTGACTGAAAGTCATTTGCCCAACATACACATCGCTAAAAAGCAAGCGGGCGGGAAAATCCCGTGTGCTCACCTTTGAGTCGTTCTCTATTCCGCGGGCGCATACCTTACCAGCGGTGAAAGGCGGGGTGGCCTTCCTTCACTGCGACAAAAGTGCCGCGACAGGTTGCACACACCTTCCCGCCGGCACTTAGGGCGCCATCCACCGTCGCACGATCCTCCGTTGACTCGATAATTTTCGCCGACAAAAACACAGGGCCATTCGTTGGTGTTGGTCGCAACAGCTTGATCGCGTAATCGGCCGTAACAGTGCAGGGCGGATGGTCGGCGCCGGCTTTATTCATCAAGTGCCAGGCGGCGGTCCAGTTGCAGTGACAATCGAGCAGCGTGCCGATGATGCCGCCGTTCAATACTCCGGGGAACGCTTCGTATTTTTGTTCCGGCTTCCATTCCGCCACCACTTCATCGCCTTTCGGGAAACTGCGAATGCGCAAGCCTTCAGTATTGGCCGGTCCGCAGCCCCAACATGAGTTTTTCGGCGCGAATTTTTCCTGGAGCGACTGGTTCATTTCACAAGCTATCTACAAATGCTGTCGCCGCCTCGCTCTGTCGAGGCGTTCGTTACTACCCATGGCAGACAGAGCGCCGTGTCTACAAAATCGCGTAATTAAACGCCGACATTCACAGAATCGGCGGTCATCCGCCTTCCCGCAGCTTCGGCGCGACAGGTAGACCGCCGCCACAGCCTCAAATTCACGCGCCGTTTTTCGATATGCCGTTGTAAGGGCGTATTGCTGGCCCGGTGTAGAGCGAGGTCGGCCGGATCAGTCGATTATGATCGTGCTGCTCGACCACATGCGCGCACCAGCCTGCGACGCGCGATGCGGCGAAAATTGGGGTATTCAGGGCCGGATCGAATCCCAACATGGTGAAGACCGGCGCGGCGTAGAGATCGACATTGGCGCAGAGATGTTTCTCGCGTTCCATCGTTTGCTCCAACTTCTCGCAAATCGGGATCCAATTTTCCTTTCCCGTGCGTTTCCCCAGATCGCGTCCGATCTCGCGCATGATCGGCACACGCGAGTCGCCCTTTTTGTAAATGCGATGGCCGAATCCCATGATCTTGGCCTTCTGCTCGAGTTTATCCTTCAGCCACGCTTCCGCACGGTCAGGGTCCTTGATTTCATCGAGCATCCGCATCGATTGCTCATTGGCGCCGCCATGTAGCGGCCCTTTCAGCGTCCCGCAAGCACTCGTCACCGCCGCGTAGATATCGGCCAAAGTCGATGCCGTCACTCGTGCCGCAAAAGTCGAGGCGTTAAATTCGTGATCGGCATACAAAATAAAAATCGTGTCCATCATCCGGATCTGCCAATCCTGCGGGACTTCGCCTCCCAGCTTGTAGAAGAAATTCCCGGCCAGCGGCAGGTTCTCACGCTCCGGCAGCGGATCTTCATTGTGCGCAATGCGGTACCCGTCCGTGATTAAGGTCGAAACCTTCGCAATCAACCGAATAGCCTTACGAATGTTGGCGGCATGCGAATGATCGTTGAGCTCCGGATCGAACGCACCCAGCATTGAGACTCCGGTGCGAAGCATATCCATCGGATGCGCGTCCTTCGGCATCAGGCGCAACCCATCGAGCACCTGCCTGGGGACGGAGCGAGCAGCGGCAATTTCGCGCGTAAACTTGCTCAGCTGCCCGGCATCGGGCAATTCGCCCTTAAGCAAAAGATGCGCGACCTCTTCGAAGCTCGCCTCTTCCGCCATTTTGTGAATGTCGTAACCGCGATACGCCAGACCCGCATCCGGATCGACCCAGCAGATTTCTGTCTCTCCCGCGATTACGCCGGCGAGACCTGGACTGTAAGCTGGCTTGGTTTCTTTAGCTGCCATGGTTTTCTCGTGATTT
>QHPN01000042.1:2681-7264 GCA_003219115.1 Verrucomicrobiota bacterium
ATCTCCGGACTCGAATAATTCCGGTAGCGTCACCTATAACTTTACGCAACGGGAATCATTCTCAAACTCGTCATAGGACGCGATATCCTTCCCAGGGATCTTGTGCCGGATCGTAGTCGAGCAACTCGTAAAGCTCAGCCCGCGTCTGCATTTTCTCCAGCCAATCCACCTGGCTCGAGCGCTTTTTCAAATCGCGCAAAAATTCTTCCACTGCTTTCATGGAAACACGAAATGCACTCTGCGGAAAGATGACCATCCGATAACCGAGGTCGCGCAATTCCTCGAACGGGAGCAAAGGCGATTTTCCGAATTCAGTCATGTTCGCCAGCAGCGGGACGTCAATTGCCCTGGCGAATTCGCGAAATTCCTCCTTCGTTTGCAACGCTTCGGGAAAAATCGCATCCGCTCCGGCGGCAACGTAGGCCCGCGCGCGCTTGACCGCGCCAGCGAAATCTTCAACCGCTCGTGCATCCGTTCGCGCGATAACCAAAAAATTCGGATCGCGTCTCGCACCGACGGCAGCACGGATTTTTTCCTCCATGTCCGCGGACGCGATCAGCGATTTGCCTGCGAGATGTCCACAACGCTTGGGAAATTCCTGGTCTTCCAAATGGCAACCAGCCAGGCCAGCAGCTTCCAACTCATAGATCGCGCGCGCCGCGTTTTCGACGCCGCCAAATCCGGTATCGGCGTCCACAATCGCCGGGATTTTGACCGCTTTCGCAATGAAGCCCGCGAGCAAGACGACTTCACTCAACGTCAACAGCCCAATATCCGGCAAGCCCGCGGTGCAATTCGCCAGTCCCGCACCACTGACGTAAACCGCATCGAATCCGGCGCGCTCGATCTGCCGCGCAATCGATGCATTCGGTGCACCCGGCATGGCCACGCAATCCTCCGCCATCAACTCGCGTAATCGCGCTGTCTTGGTCATCTCATCAACTCACGACAGATCATGTTCTTCCGGCAGGGCGAGACTCAGTCGAGCCGTCAGTTGCCCACGGCTCCGCAGAGCCTCGCCCTACCAAAATGGGCGAACTCCTCTTCATCAAGGCATTCGCAGCAGCTTCATCAAATGATGCACGCCCTTTTCCTGATTGATCGACCAGGCGTGATCCAGGATTTTCGCGCAATGATCACGCCCCATCGCAGGTTCCACCAGCCGCAAAAATTTTCTTTCGAGCTCCCCATCCGAGACCGGATTCTTCGCGTTACCCAACGGGTAATCGACTCGCTTCGTCAGGGTTCGCCCATCTTTCAGGGTCACATGGACGATGTTCGCCACCGCGGTCGCATAAAGCGCGCTGAGTTCGGCATTGCGCGTGACTTTCACGTCTTCCAAAAACTTCCAGATCGCAGGGTCGGTAAATCGCTCGGGTTCAAATTGTCTGTCAGTCACGTCGCCGTCGATCAACGCAATCGCCGTGATGTACGGCAAACTGTGATCAGCGGTTTCGCGCGTTTCCGGTTTCCATTTTTCCGGCTCGCTCCCGATGATATCGACCGCAGCGTCGTGTGACTCGATGTGAACCGATGCAATCTGCGAAGGATCGTCGATTTGCTCACGCAAAAAGAGCGCCGCTTCGATCGCACTCTGACTGTGATATTCGGCCGGCCAGTGTTTGATGCTCGTGTTCAAAATCATCGATGCCGGTCCTTGTGGATTTTCCGCGAACGGGATCACGAATTTTTCGCCCACATTGCCGAGTGAAACACCGAGTTCTTTCTCAAAACCCATTTGACCTTCGAAAATCGGAGCCGGCCCGGTCATTCCCGCGCGCGCGAGCAGTGCTGAGTAAACCCCATGCCGCGCCGCATGTGCAAAAGCTACGCCCTTCCAATGGGAAAGTTCACCCACGCGCGATTGTCGCATCCCCATCCCCGCGACACCCGCAATGTTAACCGCGTGCCGTGTTTTCTCCGGATGGAGCTTCATCAACATCGCCGCCGCCAGCGCGGTTGAGAACGAGCCGTAGGTCGGATGATCCCAACCCCGGGCACGGATGCTGGCCGCGTCACACAAGCGGCATTGCACTTCATAGGCGAGCGCAATTGCCGTGATGGCATCGCGTCCACTCGCACCCACACTCTCCGCTACCGCCAGGACTGCGGAAATGTTGTCGCTCGGATGCGCCGGTTCTTTGGAAAGATAAGTGTCGTTGTAATCGAAATAGCGGATACAACATCCCGTTGCGAACGCCGCCCAATCGGGTGGCGCCTGATGATGAGTGCCGATAATCGTCGCGCCATGCTTCGCGGAAAATTCGGACGCGACTTCACGCGCGATCCGGCACGGTTCTTCGTTCCATGCGCCCAGCGCGCAGCCAATCGAATCGATGATTCGCCGTTTCACTTCGTGCACGGTGTCCCGCGACAGATCTTCAAAGCGAAGGGCACAGGCGTATTCGGCAAACTGATGGGCGAGCGATTTGGTCATGGACCCTGCAATGTGATGATGAACGAAGCCTAAGCAACACGTCATCCCGAGCGCAGTCGAGGGATCCCGTGGTGAAATCTTAAAGGTAACGCTACGGGACCCCTCGACTCCGCTCGGGATGACGGCATAATCTCCCCACATGAGCAAAGTTTTTCCCAACGCCAAGGCTGCGCTCGATGGCCTGCTTCACGACAATTTGACGATCGCCGCCGGCGGCTTTGGCCTCTGCGGCATACCGGAGAATCTCATCGCGGCATTGCGCGATAGCGGGGTCAAGGGTCTCACCATCGTCGGCAACAATGCTGGCGTGGACGATTTCGGCATGGGGCTCTTGCTCACCACCCGGCAGGTGAAAAAGGTGATGGCCTCGTACGTCGGCGAGAATAAGGAATTCGAGCGTCAGGTATTGGGGGGCGAGCTCGAACTTGAGCTGATTCCGCAGGGCACACTGGCGGAGCGGTTGCGCGCGGGTGGCGCCGGCATTCCAGGGTTCTACACCCGCACCGGCTTCGGCACCAAACTGACCGAGGGTAAGGAGACGAAAATTTTCGACGGCACAGAATACGTGCTCGAACCTGGCATCACTGCCGAGGTTTCGCTGGTCAAGGCGTGGAAAGGCGACAAATCGGGCAATCTTATTTTTCGAAAAACCTCGCGGAACTTCAATCCAATGATCGCCAGTTGTGGCAAGGTTTGCGTGGCCGAGGTCGAACAACTCGTCGAGGTCGGCGAACTCGATCCTGACCAGATCCACACGGCGGGTATCTACGTCGACCGCATCATCCAGGGCGAACGCTACGAGAAACGCATCGAGTTTCGCACCGTCCAGGGAACCGCGACTTCGAAGAAAGAAAACCCCGTTCGGGAGTTGCTGGCGAAGCGCGCGGCGCTGGAACTACGCGACGGCTACTACGTCAATCTCGGCATAGGCATCCCGACCCTCGTGGCCAATTACATTCCCAAAGGCATGAACGTCACGCTTCAGTCCGAGAACGGCCTGCTTGGCATCGGCCCCTTCCCGACCGAGGACACGGTCGATGCCGACCTGATCAACGCGGGCAAGCAAACCATCACGGCGGTCCCGGGTTCAGCTTATTTCTCCAGCGCCAATTCCTTTGCCATGATTCGCGGCGGTCACATCGATCTTGCCATTCTCGGCGCCTTCGAAGTGACGGACAATGGGGATATCGCCAATTGGATGATTCCCGGCAAGATGATCAAAGGCCCCGGCGGTGCGATGGATCTTGTGGCTGGGGTGAAGCGCGTGGTGGCGGTGATGGAACACACTTCGAAGGACGGCAGGCCGAAGATTTTAAAAGAATGCACGCTACCTATCACGGGTTTAGGAGTCGTTAACCTCATCATCACTGACCTGTGTGTGTTTGAGGTGAAACCGGGTGGCGGACTCGTCCTGACTGAGTTGCACCCCGGCGGTTCGGTTACGGTAGATCAAATTCGCGCCAAGACCGGCGTACCGTTTGAGGTCGCACTGAAGGCTAATTAAAGTGGAATGTCTCAGCGTCCCGACGGCTCTTCCCGCGGACAAATCAACACCACCACGGATGCAATAATCCAACATGCGATCATGAAAGCGAAGCCGATACGGAACGAACCAGTGCGCTGACTCAGTTCTCCAAAAATCTTCGGCCCGAAATATCCGCCGATGCTGGCGGTGCAGTTGATGAACCCGACTGCTGCGGCCGCGGCCGACGCCGATAGAAACGCGGAGGGCAACGCCCAAAACGACGGCAGATAAGCAATCGTCCCGAAGCCGACGAGCGCGAAAATTATTACCAGCATGATGTTGGAGTGCGGCAAGAAAAACCACGCCCCCACCGCGAACGCAGCCGTCAATTGCGGAATCGCAAAATGCCACCGTCGTTCGCGCATTCGATCCGAGCTCCACCCGAAAAAGAGCATGCCGGCCAGCCCGGCGCCGAAAACGATCGGGCCCATCCAACTGACGCGCTGCACGCTCCAGCCCGTGAGTCGTTGCAGCATGGTCGGTTCGAAAAACCAGAAGGCGTAGCCCCCGGAATAGGTAAAGAAGAGTCCGGCGGTCAAAATCAGGACGGCCGGATGACGCAAAGCCTGCCAGACACTGAGCTTTTCGAGATGCGCTTTCGTCTGCCGCTCCTGCGCGAGA
>QHPN01000070.1:0-17473 GCA_003219115.1 Verrucomicrobiota bacterium
GGATGGTTTCGATCAATAACGAGGCGTTGACCGACAAAGTCCTGGCCGGAGAACGGATCGCCTCAGATGAGGCACTCTTATTATATGAGTGGCCGCTGGAGGAACTGGGGGCGCTGGCGGATCATCGCCGGCGACAAGCCAAGCGTTCATCCTACAACGGCGCGGGCAACGAAATCGTTACCTACATCGTCGATCGCAACATCAATTACACGAACGTCTGCAACGTTTACTGCAAGTTCTGCGCGTTTTATCGCACCGAAAAGGACGACGACCATTATGTCATCACGTTCGAGCAGCTCGATCAAAAGTTGGATGAACTTTGCGCTGTCGGCGGGGTTCAAATCCTGATGCAGGGCGGACATCACCCGAAGCTGGGCTTCGAATGGTATATCGATTTGCTGCACCACATCCGAGAGAAATATCCGCAGATCAATATTCATGGGTTCAGCCCGCCGGAGTTCCAACACTTCTCGGAAGTTTTTGGAATGCCATTGCTGGAAGTGCTCGCGAAATTCAAGGAAGCCGGCCTCGGCTCCATCCCCGGTGGTGGTGGCGAAATTCTGGTTGACCGGGTGCGCCAAAGAATTTCGCCACTCAAAATCAAGAGTGACGAATGGCTGGAGGTGATGCAGGTCGCGCACGAACTGGGATTGAAATCGAGCGCGACGATGATGTTCGGTCACGTCGAAACCATCGCCGAGCGGGTGGAACATTTGCAGCGAATTCGCGAGCAACAGGACCGCAGTGGCGGCTTTACCGCTTTCATTTGCTGGACCTTCCAGCCGGAGAACACGGTTCTGAAAATGAAACATAAGACGAGCGTGGCGGAATATTTGCGGACGCAGGCGCTGGCCCGGATTTTTTTGGACAACATCGAGAATATCCAGAGCTCCTGGGTGACGCAGGGGCCGGGGATTGGGCAGGTGGCATTGAAATTTGGGGCCAACGATTTCGGGAGCGTGATGATGGAAGAAAATGTGGTAAGCAGCGCCGGAACAACGTTTCGGCTGGACGCCGAACAAATCGAGAGCCTCATTTGCGAAGCGGGTTATGCGCCGCGCCGCCGCAACAACTGGTATGAATTGCTCAGTTAGATTAGGTGTGGAGACGCTTGCATCGATTTGGCCCTTGACGATAATCAGCTCCCTGTGAAGTAATACGCCGCATCTCCCCCACCGCGGCCCGAAGAAGTCCCCGAAATGTTTTATAATTTGATATGCCGCTGTTTGGGATGGAAATCCTTTGCCGTTATTCTCGGTAGCGCCATGGCATTAGCGGCAAGGGCGCAATCGCCACCAGACGCCGCGCACCAAGGACCGCCGATTGTTCGCTCGATCGACGTTCAGTACACCGGCCCGGCCACGATCAGCCGGGCGCGAGTCCTGGCGCAGATGCGGACGAAGGTTGGACGGCCTTATTCAGAATTAGTGGCCGAGGACGACATCCGCACTATTTACGCCACCGGGCATGTGGACAATGTTCGCATTTTCGGTCAACCACAAGCTGACGGCGTACGAGTAATCGTGGCGATACAGACGCGGACGATGCTGAATGAAATTCAGATCGATGGCGCGACGCGGATTAAGCCGAAGAAGTTGCGCAAGGATATCGGCGTGAAATTAAACACGCCGCTGAAGGAAGAGGATTTGGAAAAGGGCCGGGAAAAGATCATCGAGATTTATCAGGCGCGCGGGTTCACCGACATCGATGTGCAGTTTCACGTTGAGCCGATTGATGCCACCCGCGGCACTTCTCGCGTCGTTTACACCATCAGTGAAGGAATAAAAGGGGCGATCAGTCGGATCCTTTTCGAAGGCAACACGCATTTTTCGCAGCAGACGCTGCGGAAACAGATGAAGACCAAAGGTAAAACGATCATTTCCGCTCTCGATAAATCTGGTCGCCTGGATGAAACCCAATTGCAGGACGACGTCCAGAAGGTCCGCGAGTTTTACCAGAATCATGGCTACATCGACGTTGTCGTGCGTGAGGTTCGCAAAGAGCGGACGAGCGGTGGGGCATTGCACATCGTGATCGCGATCGATGAAGGACCGCAGTATCACGTCGGCAAGCTGAGCTTCATTGGCTACAAAGCGACGAGTGAGGACAAGTTGCGGGCGGTAGTGAAAACCCACGAAGGCGCGGTCTACTCGGCAAAAGCAATCAAGGAGGATGCCAAAGCCATCGCCGACGCTTACGGCAGCGGCGGCTATGTTGACCTGACAGTCGTCCCGGAAAGTTCGCTGTCGCATGGCGGGTTAATCGATCTCACCTATCGAATCGATGAGGGCCAGCGCTCCTACGTCGAACGCATCAATATCTCTGGCAATACGCGGACGAAAGACAAAGTGATTCGACGCGAAGTGTTGATCGCACCGGGTGATGTTTTCAACACCGTGCGAGTAGAGACGAGCAAAAAGCGCCTGGACAATCTTGGCTATTTCAGCAAGGTCGACGCTTTTCCGGTCGATACTGGCGTGGAAGGACGCAAGAACCTTGACCTTCTGGTCGAGGAAAAGCGGACCGGTTCGCTTAACTTCGGCGCCGGGTTCAGCACGATCGATAGTCTGATCGGATTTGTTGAGCTGACGCAGGGAAATTTTGACATCACGAACTGGCCAAGCCTGACCGGTGGCGGACAGAAGTTTCGCATCCGCCTGCAGGGTGGGACCCAGCGGAGAGATGCCGAGGTCACATTCACCGAACCGTGGTTGTTGGATCGGCCAATTTCCCTGAGCTACGCCACCTATTATCACGAGGCGGATTATTTGAGCTCGGTTTACGACGAACGGAGTTACGGATTTGCGCTGGATATACGGAAAGCTCTGTTGCCTTATCTTTACGCCTCGATCGGATACCACTTTGAAGACGTGGACGCAATCAACGTTGCTATTGACGCAACACCGGAGCTACGAGCCGAGCTCGGGCCGTCGACCAAAAGCACCGTCTCGGCCAGCCTGGTTTACGATAATCGCGATAATCCGTTCCTTACCCGCAGAGGCGAACGTATTAGCTACACTTGGTACGTCGCCGGGTTCCCGAGCGGCGGAACCGAACATATTTACGGCTTCGATATTGAAGCTTCAAAATATTGGCGCCTGCCGTTGGACATGATTTTACTGGTAAATTCGGAGGTTGCCGGGGTTGACGCCTTAGACGAACAAGAAAACAGACTGGTCAAGATTTACGACCGTCTTTTCCTCGGTGGTTCCAACAATCTTCGCGGCTTTGAATACCGCGATGTCGGTCCGAAAGATAAGCACGGCGAACCGCTTGGTGGGCAAAGCATGGCCCGAACAACGGTCGAATTAACCTTCCCGATTATCGAGAAAGCGCGCGGCGCAATCTTCTATGACAACGGCTTTGTGAATGTAAATCCGTGGGATTATAATTTTAACGATTTTTCTGCCGACGTCGGTTTAGGCTTGCGTCTGGACTTGCCAATTGGTCCACTTCGTATTGACTACGGCATTCCGATTCAGGGGCCACACCACCTCGGTAGCGGGAAGATCAACTTCAACGTTGGCTATCAATTTTGAACACAAACTAACAAAGGCGGTCTAACGCCACGCAAAACAAGTAACTCTATCGTTTTATGAAGAAACTGCTCTCTCTCGCCCTCACTTCTATGCTGGCGCTGCCGCTGGCTGCATTTGGCCAGGGCACGGTCAAGATCGGGACCATTAACATGGACCGTGCCTTCAAAGAATACAGCAAGACCAAGGAAGCCGAGAAAAAGGTTAACGACGCCAAAGATGCGGCGAAAAAAGAATTCGATGATAGGACGGATTCGTACAAAAAGGCCCTTGAAGAAGTCAACAATCTCAACAAGCAGCTCGAATCCACGGCCCTGAGTGCGGACAAAAAGACCCAATTGGCGAAAGATCGCGACGACAAGATCAACAACATTAAGAATATGGAACGCGAAATTAACGAGTTCCGGGTCACACGCGAAAACCAATTGCGGGAACAGGCTTTGCGAATGCGCGACGGCATCGTCAAAGAAATTATGGATGTCGTAAAAGAAATTATGGATGTCGTAAATGACAAGGTAAAGACCCTGAACATGGACCTCGTGTTCGACAAATCGGGACTGAGTGTGAATGGGGTCCCTGCGCTCCTCTACTCGCGCGATAGTTATGATTTCACCAACGATGTTGTGACTGCGTTAAACAAGCCGGGCCGCAGCAGCACTGTCATGAACGAGGCGCCTGCCGCGTCACCGGCTGGTCCGACAGTGACGACCAAGCCAACCCCCACTCCGAAAAAGCCGTAGGTCCACTTTTCTTCGCAAACGCACGCCAGCGAAAGTCGGCGTGCGTTTTGTTTTTGTGATGTCGCGTCTTTCCCGCCTGTTGCTGACGCGATCGGTCTTTGGTGTATCGCTACTAACGACTCTTGGGCTCTTCCCCTCACAGGAAACCAAAGGCGGACCTGACTGGGCTTCGACTTTAACTCATGACTCCCGCGGCAATTTTCCTGATCCGCGAACGGCCCATGCAACTTACGTTTACGGGTGGAGCGGAATCACCGCGGGAACGTCGGAAGCATATTTTCATCGCGGCGGACAACAAACGTTTGTTTTGGAAGGAAAAGGGCGCACGGTGGGCCTTGCCCGCATCCTCTGGAAATTTGATCTAAGCTATCGTTCGGTGGCGAATGCCCAGACTTTGCGCCCACTCGAAACGCACCAGATCGAAACCGCGCGTGGCAAGCGCATTGAGACAAACGTCAAGTACTCCGGCGCAGGAGTGAGCAGCACCCGCACGGAAGCCAATCGTGCCACACCCACCGTCAAGGATTTCGCACTGGAGAATTTGTATGATCTCCATTCCGTTTTTCTCTACCTGCGCAGTCAGCCGTTGCGCGATCGCAGCGTCTACCGCGTGGCGGTTTATCCGGCCAATTCCGTCTATGTCGCCACCGTCACCGTGATGGGACGCGAGCATCTGCGCGTGCGCTCGGGAAATTACAACGCGATCAAAATGGATCTGAAATTGCAGCGGGTGAACAAAAAGAATGAGCTCGAGCCGCATCGGAAATTCAAACGCGCAAACATCTGGCTTTCAGACGACAACGATCGCGTGCTCCTTCGAATCGAGAGCCAGATTTTTGTCGGAACAGTTACCGCGGAGTTGCAGTCGATTCGTTTCGACAACGATCAGTGAATCCATTCGCCCCGTACCGGCGGCTCCTCGGCGGGCACAACACGACGGCGCGGAATTTCCATGGAGGTACGGCCGTTTTGGCCGGGCAACAAACCGAGCGCAGCCAACGTCTCCATGTCGAGCCGGCCGTTGGGCACAATTCCCAGGCGCGACTGAAATGCGCGGATAGAAAACTCCAGATTCGGGCTGAAGATCCCGTCGCCGGCACCTTTGTAAAAACCGCGCCGCCGCAGCAGTGTTTGAGCGCCGACGACAACACGCTGTTGTAATTCCGGAGGCGCGGTTGCGTAGGGCGTATTGCTAAAAATACTCGCAGTGGATTCCGATGGTGCCGGTTCCGCTCGCGCAGTTTGCGCATCGCGCGGCGGAGGCGTGGCTTCTCCCGGCTGTTCCTCCGCGGTTCCGTCATTCCCACGGCGCTGAGGTTGCGGCGTGGGCGTTGAAGCAGAGGAAGAAGCAGTGCCGGAGTGCAAAGCGCGCAATGTTTGTTCGTCCAACTCTCCGGTGACTGGCAGCCCGCTACGGATTTGAAATCGCCGGATCGCTGCGATCGTATCCGAGTTTTTCTCTCCGTTGATCTGGCCGATATAATAGCCTTGCTCTTTGAGTTCCTGCTGGGCCTCCTGAACCGTGCTGTCAGCCCGCGTCAACTGCGCCAGCGCGATCGTCAGGACAATCGTTGCAATTTTTCCTTTCATCGCTGCGGGCAATTTTGACGCCTTCGCCATTCCCTTATTCATGGACTCGCTTCTTCCGCATTACCAGCCGATGCTTTAACGGTGTCCCGGTACTTCAAAATGCCCTCGGTTATTCCCATCGCCAGTAGTTCGCGATAATTCGCGTCCGCCAGCTTCCCGATATCATTCTTGCCCGTTAAAAAACCTCCTTCCACCAGCACGGCGGGATGCCGCACATTGGCCAGCACATAAAACTGCTGCGCCTTTGTGCCACGATTAGCGGCTTGGGTGCGCGCGACCAGTTGTTGCTGAATAAATTGAGCCAGACTCTGACTTTCCAGATTCGGCCGAGGATTGGCGACCTTCTGCAGAAAAGGAAGCCAGCTTGCGATCACTGGAATGCCAGTGGCCTGTTGCGCTGCGAAATAGGTTTCGATGCCGCTCACGTTCGGGCGAAGCCCATCATTAAGATGAATGCTCACGACCACGGCATTATTAGCGCGGTTAATCAACTGCGCCCGGTCACCTAACGAAACGTAGGAGTCTCCATTCCGCGTCAGCAATGTCATTATGCCTTGCGCGTCAAGAAGCCGATCGACTCGTTGAGCGATGTCCAGGGTCAGGTCCTTTTCCAAAACCCCGCCCGCGATTGCGCCGGAATCCTGCCCACCATGTCCCGGGTCGAGGACGACCAGCGCGAACGGTTCCGCTTTTTTGTGGTGGGGAACGAAGAGGCGCGGCGAGATTGGCTCAGGCGTGAGGAGAAGGGTCAGAAACGACCCTGCCATCAACAAGAACCCGAACCACGCGATGATTTCGCTCGCCCTGGTTGAGAGGCGGAAACGCGCCATTCTATTTCGTGATCAACGGTTCCAGCTCGCTCGCTTCCACGGCGCGATATCGCACCGCCATGTTCGCATTACGCTCCAGCACCGCCGCTGAAATTGTCGCATTTCCCAGTCGCTCGCTCCGTTGTCGCCGGATTTCATCCTCTCCCGGCACAGCATCGTCCGCTTTTAACCGCCCAATTAACCAGCTATCCAGTGCGAGTTCGAGGGTTTCCGCCAGATTTTTGCCACTGCGAAATTGTTTGCGCAGAAATTCGATCATTTGTTCGGCCGATTTTTTCGTCGCCGCCAGAACCGCAAAGGGGCTGTTGCCCTCGTTGGTCGAGCGAAGATTAATAGCGCCGTCGTATTCCACGTCCAGAAAGAGATCGTCAGCCGGAGTTGCTCCAATCTCGACAAAGAGCAAGCGCGCCAGGAAAGGAGCACCATAAATCTGCTCGAACGCATTTTTCATCACCGGACTTAACGAGTAATAGGCAAGGCGCCGCAGTGAAACATCCGCAGCCGAGCGGGTAAAACCTTCGGTGCTGGCAAGTTCAATCGCAGCCATGCGCAGACGTTCAATGTCACCCGGATGTCCGATGGCACCGAGCGCAATTCGGTTATAAATCTCGAAAAGCTTTTGCTGGCCGACAGTGAACAACAAAATCCCCCCGGCATAACCGACCGCAACCACCGGGCTGCCGGTCGCGAGCTGCATCTCGATGTAATCGCGGCGCGTCCCGATTGCTTCCACCCAGCGATACGGCTCTTCAATCATTCGACGCGTTTGTGGAATAACTCGGCGATTTTTTCTTCCGGCAATGTGCGAATGCCGTCGGCCCCAACGATTTTCATTACCGGAAAAATTTTGGCATGCCGATCGATTCCCCCGGTCGCGGTATCGGCTTCCGCGGCGGTATCGAGGGACCGTAAAGCGACCACGACCGCTTCGTCCTCGCTAATCTTTTGCAGAGGCTTTTCGCCCCAGGTATTCTCGTAATACAAAATCCCACGCACCGCCGGCGAGCCTGAGCCGGTTGCGGCGAAATCAGTCGCTTCGAATTGCGCTCCCATGGCGTCGTAGAAATAGAGGCGGGCGGAAGGTAAAGCGTTGGTATCGAACGTCGCGAAAATCGGGACTACGACCCCAATACCTTGAAGGGCGAAACCAAAGTTGTCGCGCAACAATTTCGAAAGCGCGCGCACTTTGCCGTCGACGCTCATCTCCTGCAACTGGGTGCGGCGAAAAAATTGAAAGGAATGTTCGAGCACGCGCGCCATTTCCCACGCCGTCGCAGGAACCCCCGCGATCGCCATGATCGAACGCCGATCAATTTCCAGGACCTTGTCGGCGCGATCGTATACGACGGTGTTTCCGGAAGTAGCGCGCCGGTCGCCCGCCACTAACACGCCATCGGCGAATTTGAAGGCAAGGATAGTGGTGGATTCCGTTAGCACAATCTCGGCGCGCGTATTTACAATTGGCGCAGGAGGCGCGAGCAAACCCTGGCGGCGAAGCAAGGATGGAAAATCCGCTCCAAAATCGAGCGCCGGTTTGTCCATTATTGGCCGGTGCGTTGCCGGTAACGCTTCGATTGATTCGGGTCTACCTTGCGCATTTTTTTGAGCAGATCCTTCGTGTCCGGACGCGAGATATCGGGTGAGCGCGGCCCATCGCCTTCGCCCTTTTTTGGCCCCCACGGCGCCGGTTCGACCGGCTTTTGAATGCGCTCTGGCATTGAGAAAAAGCTACGGGAAATCGCCCGAACCGCAACATTCTCGTGGCCGAGATTTTGATAAGCTCAACTTAACGTGGGAGGGGCCTCACTGCCCGGAATCAAGCCGAATTTTCTAGCGGCTGCCGTGCTTGCCAGTCCCGCTCCCAGATGCCAGAATTTCTGGAATGAAGTCTCTCGCTCTCTGCGCGGTTTTTCTTCTCCTGATTGCCGCTGCATTTGCCCAAACACCGCAGCCTTCGTCAGCGCCAGGCGAAATGATCACGTTGGAAAAGAAAATCGATGAACTCAACGCCAAGATCGACGCACTGTCCCAACATGTTTTGAAACTGGAACAGCAGGCCTCGCGTCCCGGAATGATGATCGGGGAGACGAGTCCAGGCCCGGTGCCAAATGCCGCGACTACAACGAGCGAGTCCGCGTATCCGTCACCAGCCAATGGCACTACTCATGTCGTCGTCCGAGGTGAAACGCTGACTTCCATCGCCAAGCAACACAAAGTTGGCGTGGAAGAACTGCAAAAATTTAATCACATCGAAGACGGCCGAAAATTACAGGCCGGGCAAACCATCATGATTCCTCCCTCCCCAGTCAGCCCGGCAGCGAGCGCCTCCCCTTCACCTAACCCGCAATAACAATGACAATGGACCCAAGCTGGTATCTCAGAAAATACGAAGGCGGTGGCATTTTTGGACCGCTGCCGTTCCATCAACTCACGTGCTGGGCCGCGAAGGCGCGCGTAGCTCCACGCGACTTGGTTTCATCCGATCAACAAACGTGGGTGAAAGCCCCGATGGTTTCGGAGCTCGGGATGGATTGGCTGGTGGAGGTAACGAGCGAGCGCTATTACGGGCCGACAACTCTGGGAGCGATTAATGAGTTTGTCCGGCTCGGTGAAGTTACACCGGAGAATTTCGTCATTAACACCTGCGACGGTTCGCGTCGAAAAATTCAAGAGATCACCACGTTTTTCCCAAACCATATCGAAGAAGGCGATGTTTCGGTTGAGCAAAGCCCAGCCACTGCCGGGATGTCGATAAAGTTCGAAGAGCGAATCCGCGACCTGGAGCGCAGTTTGGGAGACGAGCGACGCGCCCTGCAGGAAGCAGAGGCGCGCTACCGGGAGTTGGAGCAACGCTATCAGCAGTTGCTGGCATCGTCTGCTCAACCCTAGCGCTCGTTTTTCAAACTCTGGTAGGGCGAGACTCCGTCGAGCCAGCGAAATGTCCCCGGACTGCGAACTTGAAAAGGCGGCTCCGCGGAGCGTCGCCTTACCAAAAACTCAGATCGCTGCCGGCTCTACTTCTGGCATCTCAAGCAAACTCTGCTCGCACAGGCGCGCGTATTTTCCACCCAGGGTCAGCAATTGCTCGTGCGTCCCGCGTTCGATGATGCGGCCATGATCCAGCACCAGAATCTGGTCGGCATGCACAATGGTCGAGAGACGATGCGCAATCACAATCGACGTGCGACGAAACATTAGATTCTCCAGCGCCTCCTGAATCAGCCGTTCCGTTGCGGTGTCAACGCTTGCCGTCGCTTCGTCCAGAATCAAAATCGGCGGATCTTTCAGGAGAGCGCGCGCAATCGAGAGCCGCTGTTTCTCTCCCACGCTCAACTTCACCCCCCGCTCGCCCACCACGCTGCTCAATCCGTTTCGCAATAAATCGATGAAGCTCCGCGCGTTCGCTGCCTCCGCCGCTTCCAACAGTTCTTCGTCGCTCGCACCCGGTTTCCCCATCTGCAGATTTTCGCGAATGCTGCCGTTAAAAAGAAAACTCTCCTGTGTTACCATTCCGATCTTCTCCCGCAGCTCGTGGACGTTGATGTCGCGAATCGATTGTCCATCGATCAAAATATCGCCATCCTCGAACTCATAAAAACGCGTGAGAAGATTGATCAGGGTCGATTTTCCCGCGCCAGTTTGACCGACTAACGCGATCGTTTCCCCGGGACGTGCGTGAAAGGAAACATCGCTCAACGCCGGCAACTCCGAGCCGTAACTGAAGTTCACGTTGCGAAATTCAATTTCCCCGCGCACTTCTCGTTCGAACTTGCGTCCTCCTTGCGATTCCACCGGTTCGTCGATGATTTCGAAAACGCGCTCACCCGCGGCCCGGCCTGCCTGGATCAGTTGATTGAGCTGATGCAATTTTCCGACCGGTTCGTACAGGTAACCTACGGCCAACAAAAACGCGCCGAGATCACCAAGCTGCATCGTGCCAGCAAGCACCGCGCGCGTTCCGAGGAAAACAGTGAGGATCACGCCGAGCATGCCGATCAAATACATCGACGGGTTGTAAGCCGCCCACACTTTCATGACCACAAGCGTCGCGCGGCGCAGCTCGTCACTAACTCGATTGAAGCGCACGTGCTCCTGTCTCTCGCGCACAAAACTTCGAATTTGCCTAATGCCGGAGAGATTATCGTGCAGCAGCGCGTTCATCGCCGACGCCGCGCGGCGTTGCAATCGATAACGCCGGTGCGCGGTGAGTGTATACCAAAGCGCGCCGCCGGCGAGAAACGGCACCGGGCTGAGCGCGAACAAAGTCAGCTTGAAACTCACGTAACACATCCATGCCAGGGCGACAATCATTGTCAGCACGGCAACGATGCCCTGCTCAATGCCATCGATCAGCACGCGCTCCACCGCTGTCACATCTTCCAGCAGCCGCGTCATGAGATCGCCGGTGGCGCGATTGTCGAACCAACGAAGCGGCAGGAGCTGGATATGTGAATATAGATCGCTGCGCAGATCGAAAATCACGCGTTGCTCGAAAGTGTTATTCAGCACCAGCCGGAGCGAGTTCAGCCCGTTTTGCAGCAAGGCGGCGATCACTGCGAGGAAGACCAGCGGCATCAGTTTCTCGGGATGATGCTGGTGAATGACGACGTCGAGAACTTGCTTCGTGACAAGCGGAAACACGATAAGCATTAAGGTGCCGATAACGGCGCACGCGAGCATGGCACTCGCGAGCAGTGGGTATCGTTTCAGATAAGCGAACACGCGCCAGATCGTTTTCATTTCTCAACTCCGCCCATCAATTCACAATCCCACAGTCTGTGAAGCCCCGCCACTGGGAGTCACTCCTCCGCCAGTGCTCAGACGTGCAAATTCGCCGCCGACTCAGGCTCAACTCCGCAGCGATGTTTTCGCGAACTCAGGTGGATCGTGCGCTCCGTAAATGCCAGTCCGGCTCGGACCGATGCCAGGTGATTGCGGACTCGCACCTAAGCCAACATCGAGCAAGGGACTGCTCGATCCACCCCCAGAGATTATGGCGCGAGTGTCGTGTTGCCATTTTACGTCAGCAATTCACGGACAACCCAAACGATCACAGATAAAAGAATTTCGTGTTTTTCGTGTGCTTAGTGGGAAAAGATCCCGCTGTTTGGCGTTTTTGGCGTGTTTAGCGGTTAAATCTGCTCAAACGTGATCGCCACCATGCTTATGGCGGTTCTTGAACGTCAGCTCGGCGACCCCCGACTTATCGAGTTCCCCCAGCCCTTCTGTAATCATCGCGTCGTATTGCTGCTTGGTCGAGTGAGCCAGCGGTAGCTCGAGACCAAGCTCGCGCGCAAGATCCAGTGCGATCCCGCTGTCTTTGGCAGCGTGCGCAGCCGAGAAAAAGCAGCTGTGTTCGCGGTTCTGCATGTCTTCGCCGTCGGTTTGCAAAACGCGCGAGGCCGCGCCGGTTTCCGAAAAAACTTCGCGCAACATTGCAAGATCAAGGCCCATCGCGTCGCCCAGACCAAGACCTTCGGCGAGGCCGGCGGTGTTGATATTCATCACCATGTTCACTAGCGCTTTTACTTTCGCCGCTTCACCCGCTTTGCCGATGTAGCGAACGGTCTTGCCAAGTTTTTCCAAAACGGGTCGCGCGTCGCGAAACGCCTCCTTATCTCCCCCGCACATCAAATAAAGCGAACCATCGCGCGCCTGCGTGATGCTCGATGCCATGCACGCTTCGAGGGAACGCGCACCGGCTTTCCTGGCCAGTTCCTCCACTTCAACGTGCACCCGTGGCGTAATGGTCGCGCAATTGATAAATAACTTGCCTCTCGCATTCACCAGCAGGCTGTCGCCCGACCTCGCAAAAATTTTTCGCATCGCCGGATCGTCGCTCACCACCGTGATGACGACGTCTGACTCCGCCGTCACGTCCGACAAACTCTGAGACGCAGCGCATCCAAGCTCGGTCGCCAGTTTCGTCGCCGCCGCGCGATTCACATCGTAAACCGCGGTCACATGAAATCCGCAATCCGCCAGACGCCGCGCCATGTTCGCGCCCATTCGGCCAACACCAACGAAACCGATGTTCATATTCTTATTTCGGCAGGGCGACGCTCTGCGGAGCCACCGCGTTATCCTTGCGCGACGCTGGCTCGACAGAGTCTCGCCCTACCGGCACCATATTCAAATTCGTCCCACAAAAAACGGATTGTGCGCCTTCTCCTCTCCCACTGTTGTCATCGGACCATGACCGGGACAGATGATGGTCTCATCGGGCAGCGTCAGAATTTTTTCCACATTATTTTTCAGTGCCTCTTTGTAAGAAACATTTCCGCCGCCCATCGAGCCGGCAAAAATTGAATCGCCGACTACCGCGATCGGCCGCGCCAGTCCAGTAACGAAGAACGTCATTCCGCCGCGGGAGTGGCCCCATGTGAGAAGTGCTTTCACGTTCAAATTACCGACGTTGAATTCATGACCTTCGGAAATCGTTTCCGCGCCGAAGGCTGCTTCGCGCTCGGAAATATATACAGGCGCGCCAGTCTGCGTTTTTAAACGCGACAGATCAGCAATGTGATCAGGGTGCGCGTGCGTCAGAAGGCTCAGTTTCACCGTCAATTTGTCCCTTTTGACGCGATCGAGAATTGGACGGCAATCGGCGCCAGTATCGAAGGCGATAGCCTCGTGCGATTCCGGGTCCCATACCAAGAACGCATTCACCGTCATGTCGTGATACGGCGTGTTGAACATGGTGAGGCCATCAATCTCGCGGACCTCCGGCCGATATTCGTTCTGGGCAAGATCGGCTAACGCGCGCGCACCCAGTCCGAGCACTGGTGCGACGCGAAACAGCGCCAGCTCATCATAATGTCCACGGCGCAATTTCCGAATGGCGCTCGCATCCAGCCGCGCCTTCTTGGCGAGATCGGAATCGGAAATTTCCAACCCCCGTTGTGCTTTGCCGATGACGTCGGTGAAATTGTCCTCGAGCGGAATGTTCATGATTTAGTCGTGGCATCGTTTCCCGCCGATGAGACATGGGTCCCATGCCATATTTGCCTGATCACTTTTTCCATTGTGACTGCGGCTGCAGCTACTGACCCACTCCTCTCCGTTTCTTTCTCGATCGACGTCATCATAACATTCGAAATTCCGCAGGGCGTGATCTGGTCGAACGGTGAAAGATCATCGCATACGTTCAAGGCGAATCCGTGCATCGTGATCCAATGACGCACACCGACGCCGATCGACGCAATCTTGCGTTGTTGAACCCAGACACCTGTCAATCCTTCGCGACGTTGCGCTTCAATTCCGAACCCGCTCAGAAATTCGATCAGCAAGTTTTCAATCCAACGCAGATATTTGTGTAAATCCTGACCGCAATGGCGCAGATCGATAATTGGATAGCCCATCAACTGACCCGGCCCATGATACGTTGCTTGGCCCCCGCGGTTAATTTGAAAAAACGGATGCGGCAAATGCGATCCACCGCGCAAGCTGCTCTGGTCTGGCGTCCGACCAATCGTGTAAACCGGATCGTGCTCAAGTAGCAAAATGGTGTCAGCCAAACTCGGCTCCGCTCGTTTTTGCGCGACGATTTTCTCCTGCAACTCCAGCGCATCCGCGAAATTCAGTCGCCCCAGCCAACTAACAAAAAGCGCGTTATCCCCAGCGGAGCGAGGGAGCTCTCCCAGAATCGAGACGGCACCAACATTGTTCTGCGCAATTCGGGATGACAGTTCTGCAGCTTTCACGCTCAAATTTCCTCCATTCCAGGCAGGCCGATTTTCACCGATTCCTGCGCCCGCAAATGCGTAAGCGCAATTGCGAGCGCATCAGCCGAATCTGGATCCGGCATTTCGGTTAAACCGAGCAAGGCCCGCATCATGAATGCGACCTGATTCTTCTTCGCACCGCCGGTCCCGACTGTCGCCTGTTTGATTCGTTTCGGCGCGTACTCAAAAACCGGAAGGCCGTTTTCCGCCGCAGCAAGGATAGCGGCGCCGCGTGCCGCACCAAGCAAAATCGCGGTCTTGTAACTCTGCACGTAAATGACGGACTCAAGTGCGCAGCAATCCGGCTCGTGCTCACGAATCAACTGCGTCAACTGATCGCGAATCGCAACCAGACACGCCGAGGATTTCAGTGAACTGGCGTTATGGATGGTGCCAAAGAAAAGCGCGCGCGATTTTCCATTCCCGCCGTCAACGATCGCCACGCCGCAGTTGCGCAAAGAAGCATCAATCGCGAGGACGCGCATGGCTCAATGTTGAACAAAACCCAGCGCGAGGAAAATACAGCCAACGCCGCCGATCACCATGCTCACCATCCAGTAGCGTCTGCGTTTCGTTAACGCCGAAATGGCAGCGATGGCAATTGCAATCTGAAATAAGGTCACGCCGCGCGCGAAAACCTCGTGCTGATGAAAGTTCGTCTTCGCTTCCGTCTGCTTTTCCCGTGCTTCTTTCTGAATCTCACTTTGTTCCTCGGAATACTTTTCCGCCCTTTCCTGGTCCCCCTCGCTGCTCGAACCGCTTAGGCTCATTTTCGCGTCCAGGACCGCGGCCTTGATTCCTTTCGCCTGATAAAACGCCCACTGATCAGCCGATTCGATCTGTTTCATCATTGCCTCATTGGCGTGACTTCCGGAAAGCAGTCCGGCGATTGCCGCCAACACCGCCAGAATCGCCGTGCTCAACGCCACCCACGAAATCCACTTCTCGCCGCCGTGCTCGGCATGATGATGAATTTCCTCGTGCAACTGTTCCAACGGCACTTCGGCTTCTTCCATTGCACCTAGCTTAGAATCGCGAGTGCCCGGTTCAAGATGGATCTCTGCCACTCGGCAGAAGCCTTGCTATCACTTCGTTGTTGGCTTCAATGCCTCGATCAATTTCGTGCGCGAAGCTTGCAGGCGTCGCACCATTACCTGGCTCATCCGTCGAAACAATTGGTGACCGAGGGTGAGGTCTTCATTGCAGTACCTGTGAAGAAAATCGGCGTCGAAGAAAAGCGCGGTGGTTGGCTCGGTTGCCCGTGCGCTGAAATGCCAGACATAAGGCGGAAACATCCAGGACCAGCCTAACGGCTCGCCCGCAACCAGGATTTCAGTCGTGATCGCACCGTGCTCGAAAACGGATCCCTCCAGTGCGACAGACCCGTTCTCGATTAAATAAAAACCCTTGGCCGGTTCGGCGGCGCGGAAAATCATCTCGCCGCCCTCGAACTGCTTGATCGATGCACATCCGGCTAGAAGATCGAGATGAGGTGGTTCCATCTCCGCTAGGAATGGATGCGCGCCAACACGAGATCGTAAATCCATATCTGCTTTCACATCAGAGCGTATGAGTTCAGTCCCCCTCTGGCCTGCCGATTTTTGCTAAAGATTAACCTTCAATTGTCAATCTGACGTTTGTGATTGCTTCGGCTGTTGTGGATGAGACTCTAATCAGTACTCCTTACCGGGACCGATGAAAGATCACGTCTTCACTCTTGGTATCGAGGAGGAATTCCAGATCATTGATCCGGAGACACGTGAGCTGCGATCTCACATTCAGGAAATCATTGCCGGCGGCAAAATCATTTTGAAAGAGCGGGTCAAGCCGGAGATGCACCAGTCGGTGGTCGAGCTGGGCACGGAAATTTGTAACGATGCATCGTGTGCGCGCCAGCAGGTAATCGAATTGCGCAGTGAGCTGGCCACGCTGGCGGCACGCGACGGCTTGAAGATCGCATCGGCCGGCACTCATCCGTTTTCGCACTGGATGGATCAATTGATTACGGCCGACGAGCGCTACGCCACCATCGTCAAAGACATGCAGCAAATCGCGCGTGCCAATCTCATCTTCGGTTTGCACGTGCACGTAGGCATTCCTGACCGTGAGGAAGCCATCGATATCATGAACCAGGCCCGTTACTTCCTGCCGCACCTGTACGCGTTGTCGGTCAACTCGCCCTTTTGGTTGGGCCAAAACACCGGGCTGAAAGCTTATCGGCAAATGATTTTCGAGCGTTTCCCGCGCACTGGAA
Source organism: Verrucomicrobiota bacterium (assembly GCA_003219115.1). Classification (GTDB taxonomy): domain Bacteria; phylum Verrucomicrobiota; class Verrucomicrobiia; order Chthoniobacterales; family UBA10450; genus AV69. The sequence continues at coordinate 16,675 of QHPN01000070.1, forward strand.
TTCCCGATGCCTTCGAAAGTCTGGGCGAATACGAGGATTATCTGAAGCTGCTGGTTACGACCAATTGTATCGACAATGCAAAAAGAATTTGGTGGGACATCCGGCTCCATCCTTTTTTCAACACCATCGAATTCCGGATTTGTGATGCGCAATCGCGGGTAGATGACACTATCGCGCTCGCCTCACTGATGCAGGCAATCGTGGCCAAATTAGAAAAACTGCGCCGACAAAACGTAACCTTTCGGATGTATCCTCGTCGTTTGATTGATGAGAACCGATGGCGCGCATCGCGCTACGGCATCGATGGGAAGCTGATCGATTTCGGGCGCAAATGTGAAATGGACGAACGCGATTTGCTACACGAGATGCTCGAGTTCATTGCTCCGGAAGTAGATGAACTCGGTAATCACGCGGAGATCGCGCACATCGAAAAAATTATGCGCGAAGGCACGGGCGCGGATCGCCAATTAGCCGTCTGGGAGCAGACGCATGAGATCAAAGCAGTCGTGGATCACATTATTGGGGAAACATATGAAGGCTTAAGTGTCGGATAAGATCGACGATCGCTCGCGGCGGCAATTCTTGCGCGTGTGTCGCGAAGAGCCGTTTCGGATTTTTTTTCCTGCCGGCGCGCTACTCGGAGTTTTCGGTGTGTTGCTGTGGCCGCTGTTTTATACCAGCGGAGGTTATTCAAGAAATCGAGGGGCACGGCGATTAAGCCACCGCAAATCCCTCACCGGTTCCCGGTTTGCCGGGCGCTCATTAATTTCTGGCGCGCGGCTTGTAGTCTTCGCAGCAT
>QHPN01000070.1:17497-17906 GCA_003219115.1 Verrucomicrobiota bacterium
GCTTAAAGAGCTCGAAGCCGAGAGAGTGATCTTTCTCGCAGTATTCGCGCAATATTGTTCCGTAAAAGAAAATGGCGTCCGTCTCTTCCAAGGCCCGGGCCGTGAAATGCCACGCGTAAGGGGGAAAAAGCCATGACCACCCGAGCAAATCTCCATCGTGTATCTCCTCGATTTGGATCGGCTCGCCAAGGGTTGACGATTCCAGCCCTACCTTGCCGCGCTCGATGAGATAAAAGCGGTTGGCAACTTCACCTTCTCGAAAGATGACGCCACCTGCATGGAAGTGGGAGCGCATCGCACAATCGGCGAGCAATCGAATATGCCGGTCTCCCATACCGATTAGAAACGGGTGCGCGGCGACCTCTTTTTCAAGTTGGATGCGCTCTGGACTAATCCTCTTGTCTTCGTC
>QHPN01000043.1 GCA_003219115.1 Verrucomicrobiota bacterium
CTGCTCTTGTGCCTCCATCCTCCGATGCTCCTTCAGAAATTCGTTGAGTAACATCATGTTGATCGCGTCGGAGCGTACACCGTTCACTTTGCCATCAGCACCGCGAACAACCAGATCAGGATTTACCTTTTCCACTTCCTCAGCTACCAAACCAAACTGTGGGATGCTCTCGGAATCGAACTCTTCTCTGTATTGGAAAGTGACTGGCTTCAGCGCCAAAATCGATTCGCTAGCCTTATTCATTGGCTTGATGTCCTTTTTAAACCGCTCCGATGAAGGCTTCGTGCCAAGGTGACCGTCGTTGTCTATGATGACTGGTAAACCGTTGGCAATGACTGTCCCGTTTATGCCAGCAATAAATGTGTTTGTATGAACTGATCTGCCGATGTGGATGGTATTGGACTCGCTCGCGACACCGTTGTTGCCAATATAGATGTTGTTATTGCCGCTGATAAGGTCGGCTCCAGCGGTAACACCCACCGCGATATTAAATGTGCCAACGGTGTTATTGCGAAGCGCGTCGCCTCCGATGGCAGTGTTTTCGATCCCACCGGTGTTATTCCTGAGTGCTCCATTGCCGGCGGCGGTGTTGTCGCCGCCGCTATCATTATTTTGTAGCGCCGCCTCGCCAATGGCCGTGTTCTCATTGCCAGTTGTGTTCTTGAAGAGCGCCTGAACACCTGCAGCTGTATTGAAAGCTCCGGTGCTATTGCTCTGCAGAGCGGAAACGCCATTGGCCGTGTTGGCGCCACCAGTTGTATTGCTAAGGAGCGCCTGAAAGCCATCGGCCGTGTTGGAGTTCCCCTCCGTGTTGTTGCGCAGTGCAGACACCCCAGTCGCGCTATTGGAGCCGCCGATCGTATTATTAAGGAGGGCTTTATGACCGTGGGCTGTATTGCCGCCACCCGTCGTATTCTGAAAGAGTGCATCAAACCCGGTAGCCGTGTTGCGCGTCCCGGTGGTGTTGCTTTGCAGCGCAGAAACACCGGTGGCGGTATTGAAATTGCCGGAGCTATTGTTGAAGAGCGCCTGTTCGCCCGTGGCCGTGTTGCTGCTGCCAGTCGTATTGCTTACGAGCGCATCAAAGCCGGTAGCGGTGTTATGGAAGCCGGTGGTATTGCTTTGTAGAGCAGCAACACCAGTGGCCGTGTTGAAGCTTCCGGAGCTATTGCTTTGCAGGGCCGAAACCCCAGTGGCGGTGTTGGAGTTCCCCTCCGTGTTGTTGCGCAGTGCTGACATGCCAGTGGCGGTATTGGAGCCGCCGCTCGTATTATTAAGGAGGGCTTTATGACCGTGGGCTGTGTTGCCGCCACCCGTCGTATTCTGAAAGAGTGCATCAAACCCGGTAGCCGTGTTGCGCGTCCCGGTGGTGTTGCTTTGCAGCGCAGAAACACCGGTGGCAGTATTGAAAGTCCCTGTCGTATTGCTGGTGAGTGATTGCCACCCAATCGCCGTGTTTTGGCTGCCGGAAATATTCTTGCCCAGCGATTCAAAACCTACCCCTGTATTGTAGGAGCCCGTGCTGTTAGAAAAGAGCGCGTCATGACCGAAACCGGTATTGTTGATAGCGACACCGGGGTCCTGGTTGACCATCACTCTATAGCCGCTGGCGGTATTGCCATACGGCAAAATGCTGTCCACGTCGGTAGCGTGAGCTGTTAAAGAAAACGCCAAGGCGACGAGGACAAGTAGAATAAAGGCGTGCTGCGGTCGGATGACCGACTTGATCAAATAAACGTAGGTCATAATAAGTATGTTTGATTATTGCTGGACGCATTGCGTCAACGATTTTTCGGCGAGAAGAGAGTCGCGACCCCTTCGTTCAAGAGGGCCCAGACAGACTTAGCGCCACTCAGTTTGGTACAAAAGCGTCGCTCGTGTCGAGGCAATACGGCACGGGATGCGAGGGAGCGAAGAGAGCGGAGTCCTCTCCGAAGAATGAGCTATCGATTTGGGATTGACGATGGCGATGGGCCCGCAGGGGTCAGATCTTCAGTGGAAGAATTGGGGTCAAATCTCAATATTTGACATTTGATCGCACGACCCGTAACGGATGCCCTAGCAACGGCCGGGCTTTCCAACTCAACCTCGACATTTTCTGGCTGAAGGACGAGTCGCTCGAAGATAGCGCCAATCTCCCCGATCCCAACATTATCGCGCAGGAAATTGTCGAAGACCTCCAAGCTGCGCTCGCCCAATTCGCCGAAATCGCGTCTGATCTGAAGCGCTGAAACGCCATGCCGATTCCTGATTTCCAGTCTCTCATGCTGCGAATCGCGGAAACAAAGTGGGAAGTAAAAATTATGAACACAAAACATATTTTCTCTCGTTACGGTTAAGCGGTGCATAAACCACAATCGAAACGAAGCGTGCGATGAGGAACAGATTGAGGTAGAACTTCGAGAACCATGTCTAGACGGAAAAGAACGAAACGCCGCAACAAGGCGGGCGATGCGATGACCTTCATGCACTTGACCGCCGGTAAGTGGGTCGCTCAAGCGCTGGCCGTCGCGGCCGAACTCGGGATTGCCGATCGCTTAAAAGCCGGCTCCAAAACCGTGGCCGCTATCGCCCGCTCGACGGGGGCGTCGGAAGACGGCATCTACCGCTTGCTCCGCGCGTTGGCGAGCTTGGGGCTGTTCGCCGAATCGCGAAACGGAAAATTTCGCCTCAGATCGCTCGGACACCTGCTGTGCACCGATTCGCCGCAGGCACTCGGTGCCTACGCCCGATTCGTCGCGGACGAGAGCACATGGCGCCCGTGGGGCGAGCTTCGCTACAGCGTCCGCACCGGCGAACCGGCGTTCGATCGCGTTTTCGGCATGCCAGTGTTCGAGTACTTCGCGAAAACGCCGAAAGCGGCGGCCGTATTCGACGCCGCTATGACTTCGATCAGCACGATAGAGGCGAGAGCAGTCGCCGAAGCGTACGATTTCTCTGGCATTGGCACTCTGGTGGACGTCGGTGGCGGTCACGGCCTGATGCTAAAGGTACTGCTGACCGCGTATCGCCGGTTGCGCGGCGTGCTTTACGACCTTCCTCACGTGACAGGCGGAGCACTGCACACGGCCGATCTCGTGGATCGGTGCCAGGTGATGGGAGGAGACTTTCTAATGTCGGTGCCAAAAGGCGGCGACGCCTACATTATGAAGCATATACTCCATGACTGGGACGACGAGCGAGCTACACAGATTCTTCGGAACTGCCATCGCGCGATGCCATCGGACGGGCTGTTGCTGGTGGTCGACCCTGTCATCCCACGTGGCAACTCCCCAGATTTCGGGAAGCTTCTGGACTTGGAAATGCTGGTCTTAACGCCGCGTGGCCGTGAACGGACTCGCGTGGAGTTCGAGGAACTGCTAAAGCGATCTGGATTCAGGCTGCGCCGCGTCGTTCCCACGAGCACGCATCTGTCCATCGTCGAAGGCACAAAGATCCCACGAGGCCGAGCGCGAAAATAGGTCGAAGAATGCGGTCGCCAACTCAATCTCGACATCTTGACTCCTTCGCTCCCGCTCAGTCGGCCTCTGGGCCTGCCCATCTGTCTCGCTCGCTTCCAAGTGGCTCGGCTCTGGCTGAAAGATGAGTCGCTCGAAGGCAGCGCCAACCTGCCACCGCCAGATGTCATCGCCGCTGAATGGAGTGAACGGGATGAACGACCCGCCTGCGCAAATGCTACGGCGCGGCAGGCATAGAAGGTCCGAGCCGGACTGGCAGTAGTGACGAGGGTAGGGGCGAGAGAGCGCGAGCAGCGAACGGGGGAAGCAGACGGGGTCGCATCTAAATTTTTTAACATTTGGGCGCGTGTCGCCGAACTGCTGTAAGAAATGTCTGCCCAATCAAAATCACTATGCGCGTGACCCCTTTGCGCGGAAGCGGTCGGGATCGACTTGATCTCGCCATCCTGCGGTCTCGCTCCTTGAATGCTCCGCAGCAACCTCGACCTTATCCACCCGCGGCGTACCTCCGGTGGAGGATGACAACATTTCCGTCTGGATCTTTTACGAAGCCCATCTGGCAGACGCCGGTGTCTTCGATTCCGATCACCTCGGAGCCGGCGGCACGCGCCTCATCGACGGCCGCCTCGACATCTGCGACCCGGAAGGCGATGCCATTCTCGTTCGCGACGAACTTCTCGCCCTGCTCCTCCGGCGCCCAAAACGATAACGTCAGGCCCGGTGCCTCGACCTCGCCCGCCGTGGACGCGCTCACTGGCAGCCCGAGCACGTCTCGATACCACGCCACCGCACGCGTCCTGTCACGCGTTGGCACCGACACGAAGTCCACTTGCTCGATGCGCATCGTTACGGGATGGAGCCCTCCTGATACGGCGCGTAGCGGCGACGAAAGAGCATCAAGGCGCCGCCGAGAGCGTCAGCGTTTTGCGATGCTACCTTGCTCATCATCTACACGGTACTTCAACGAGCTCGATGTTCCAGCAGGGGACTTGCCGGCCGGAGGAGAGATGTTAAGAAAAGGAGAGACGGGGTCGCGTCTTAATATTTGACATTTGGATTAACAAAACGCGCCAAACTAATCTCGACACCTTTTGACTCAAAGACGATCCGCCTTCGCCAACGCTTCGGCGCGACAAGAAGCATCGAGGACAGCGCCAATCTATCTAGATTTAGATCCAGAGTCCCCGGCTTCCCTAGACACACTCAAAGTCTCGGTGCCTCCCGCCGTAAAGGTCGCCGCGGCGACCGCTAACCTCGACATCATCGCCGCCGAGATCGTGGAAGATTTGGAAGCTGCGCTCCAACAGTTCGCTGCGATAGCAA
>QHPN01000044.1 GCA_003219115.1 Verrucomicrobiota bacterium
TCTTCTTTCGCGCATCTGATTTCACCGTCGCCAGCCGAATGCTAGGGGGGATGTTTGGCCGTCACGTCCACGGTGATGCCATTCTTTCGACCCGCGAAATCCTGCAAGTGGCTATCGTTACCATCTGCGTGATTACGGTGCATTGGATGTTACGCGACAGCAACATCGAAACCGCGGTGACCAGACTGCCGCGCTGGGTTGTAACCACAGCATGGGCTTTGATGGCTTGCGCCATTATTCTCACTCAAGGAAACAGTAATGCCTTCATCTACTTCCAATTTTAAGAACAGACTGCGCCTGCCACGTTTATTTTTCCGGCAACCAACCAAAGCCGAAAGCATACACGGCGGACCGCCCTTGGAATTCGAGCGGCCGATCCCGCCGGTACCGTGGCGCGGCATCATGGTCATCGTTGCAATCACTGTCATCGCTGCGACAACCGCCTGGGAAATGTATTGTCGATCTATTGGTTACGGTCCGACCCTGAACGATGGCGAGGACTTCTGGACAATGATTCGCCGGCGCGTGCAACCGGAATCGGTCGTGATCATCGGTGATTCTCGCGGCTGGTACGATCTCGACCTCGACGAACTTCAAAAAGGATTAGGCAAACGCCCGCTGCAACTGGCGATGGGTGGAGGTTGCGGTTATCCGGTCCTGGCTGATCTCGCTGACGACAAAACTTTTCACGGCACCATTATTTGCAGCTTCGTGCCCCGCTTGTTTCTTGCGCCGCCCGGCACGCCTCCATGGGAACGCGGGGAAAAAGCCGTGCGCCGATTTCATACGCAAACGCCGGCACAACGTGCCAGCCAATATCTCGCCTTCCCGCTGGAAGAACATGTCGCATTCCTGAAGCAGGAAGAGCTTACCCTCGACGATCTGCTGAAAGATTTGCCCATCCCGAATCGCCCTGGCGCTTTGGTACCGCCACGTCTCCCACCTTATTTCGGAACCATCGATCGAGAACGTCGCGCGCGCATGATCGAGGAATGTGCGCGCGGTGGAAAATTGGCCAGCACGATCCAGCAAATCTGGATCCCACTTTTCACTCTCCCTCCGCCTCCGAGTTACATTCCGCAGGACGTGTTCATGGCGAAGATGAAGGAGGCGATCGAAACGCGCTTTCGCGATACCATTTCGGCGGTCCAGAAGATACGCGGTCGCGGCGGCAAGGTCGTCTTCGTCAGGCTTCCTGTTAGTGGCGGACTCAAAACGCTGGAAGATCAAACGACGCCGCGCAATCAGACCTGGGACCCGTTGGTGAAAGGCACGGGTGCTCCCGGTATTTACTTCGAAGATTATCCAGACCTGGCGAGCTTCTTCTGTCCAGAATGGTCGCACCTGTCCGCCGGCGATTCCGTAGAATTCAGTAAACGCCTTGTCCCCCATCTCCGCGCGGCATTGAAGATGTGACGCGCACTCGCTGGTACATCGCCAAATGAGTACGTTGCGATGCTGTAAGGCGGATCGGCTAATCCGTCATGCCAGTCCGGCTCGAACCTGCTAAAGCCGACGGGGATGAGGCGACTGCTCTGGCTGGATATCGCGAAAGCAATTGCCATTTCATGGGTCGTCTACTTCCATTTTTTCAATACCGTCTTCCAGCACACACGATTCCCAGTCGAGGACTGGAGCACTCTCGCCGCTGGCACGGTTACCGTCATCCGGATGGCGTGGTTAAAAATTTCCAGCATCGGTTTTCACGCGGTCGGTGTGTTCATTATTCTCAGCGGCTGGGCGCTGATGGAATCGACTGCGCGACGAGCGGAATCGTCCTCGTTGAAATGGGGAAGCTGGTTTGGCGCGCGTTTTCTCCGGCTTTATCCGATGTATTGGGTCGCGCACCTGGTTTATCTTGTCTCGCCATTCGTCGCCCGACTCGAGCCGGTAGATAGCCGGATCATACTGAGTCTGCTTGGTCTGCGGTTCATCGATATCACGATGAACTTCATGTACCTCAATGCCGCCTGGTGGTACTTCTCCATGCTCATTCAGTTCTATGTGATGTTCCCCCTGCTCTTCTGGGCGGCGCAGCGTTTCGGGCCGCTTGCTTTTTTATTAATGGCGTGTGCGCTCGGATTTTTCGTACGTTATTTGCTACTGGTTGTTTATCCGCAGCATGGGTTCTGGGTGCTGGGTGGTTTTGCCGTTTGCCGGCTGCCTGAGTTCGCCCTGGGGATGGCTTTGGGAATGTGGCACAAACAATCGCCTGCTCGGACTGAGTGGCTCCTTCTTCGCGGCGTGGGACTACTTGCAGGACTCCTCTTGTATCCAGCCGCGATGTGGCTGTATCACAATGGAATTACTTACGTCTTTGTCGATTTCGCTACTGGCGCGTGTTGCCTGCTCGAAATTGTCGGCGTCGCTGGAATTATCTGGCGATTTGGCAGTGTAGGCAAAGTATTCGGCTTAGTTGGCGCGTTCTCCTATGGCCTATATCTCATTCATCAACCTTATGTCATCTGGCTGGGACTTCGTATCCGTCCGATATCGGCATCATCATTTCTGCTGGTCTTCGTCGCAACACTGGCAGTGCTTAGTGCTTGGGGAATTCTGCTGGAGAAATCAACGAACACACTCGTAAATAAACTTATTCCGTCGAAGAAAAGTGACGGGTGATGAGCGACAAGTGACGAGCGAATGGCGACCGGCATTTCCTTTATATCTACCGTTCACGAGTGACCGGTCACAATTCACGCTTCAAAAAGCTGTTGTAATCGCTGCGTCGTTTAATAAAGAATTCGCCACTCATGAAAATTCTGACCATCATCGTTCGTCTGCTGCTTGGACTCGGGTTCGTCGTCTTCGGCTCCACTGCCTTTTTGCATTTCATTCCCATGCCGGAAATCCCGCAGACTATGGCGGGAGACTTTACCCGCGTGTTCATAAATAGCGGTTATGCTAATGTCATTGGCGCGCTCCAGGTGATTGGCGGTTTGCTTCTCCTGATCGGGCGCTTTGTCCCCCTCGCGTTAACCATTCTTGGAGCCATTATCGTCAACATCTTGATTTTTCACGCGCTCATGGCACCGGAAGCTTTTCCACCAGCGCTGGTCTTTACCGCCCTCGAGCTGTTTCTGGTGTGGCGCTACCGTGAAGCGTTCATGCCACTGTTGAAACCCTGAATCGCTCTGCCGTTGGCGAACGAAAGTAATCACGCCGTAGTCCCGCGACTGCGGGACAAAGGCGGATGGTGTGGCGCTATCGCGAAGCTTTCACGCCGCTGTTCAAGCCGTAGGACCGCACTTATATGGTAAAGGCGGGACAAAGGTGCCGAGTTTTCGCTCTGCTGGGATGCACCTCCTGCTCCTCTTCTCTGGGGAGCGCACGCGCCTTCGCGTGCTGTTGTTGGCGCCTCGCCAAATGACTTTCTTCAGGGAAATAAGAGGAGCATTTCGGCGAGGCGCCGAAAGTCCGAGCCGGACTGGCATAGCACGCGCGTGTGCTCCCCAGACCGGAATCGCGACGAAAACCGCCAACTCGTCGGTTCGAGGGCCGACGTCGCCGTAAAGAATCACACGCGCAGATTTTCAATCGCGTGCGAAATGAAGTTTGGCAAGGTACTCCACTGGCTCACGAAGAGATTCGGAGTTGGCTTCCGTAAGGTTAGAAACAATGGAGACCTTGCTCTTTTATTAATTCGGCGTTCGACGCTGAATATAGGGGATTTAATAATGGCTTACATCGCCAGCTTTACCGGAAGTCGGCGCGCACCCCATTCGCCACACCGCGATTCGAATTGGCCGGCAATCCTGTAGCCACAACATCGACAATTACCGTTTTCGAGATTCCATCGGCCAAGCTCGTACCAGTCGCGTTCGATAACGAGCGCACCGCAACCCGGGCACCAGGTGCTGCCGCCTTCTGAGTCATGAACGTTCCCCGTGTAAACGTAATACAACCCTTTTGAGCGTGCGATCTTCCGTGCGCGGGTGAGAGTCGCAGCCTGCGTGTGCGGTTTATCGAGCATCTTGAAATCAGGATGGAACGCGGTGAAATGCCATGGCACTTCCAGACCCAGATTTTCAGCGAACCATTCCGACGCATTATGCAATTCCGCATCAGTGTCGTTCTCACCGGGGATTAAGAGCGTGGTGACCTCGAACCAGACCTTCGTTTCCTGCCGCAAATATTTCAGCGTATCAAGCACTGGACCAAGCCGGGCAAAACAAACCCGGTGATAAAACGACTCCGTAAATGCTTTGAGATCGACGTTTGCCGCGTCCATGTCCTGGTAAAATTCGGGACGTGCCTCTTCCGTCACGGTTTTGATTCCACGCTCGCGGCAAGCCTGCGCCACGTCGATTGCATACTCGGCAAAGATCACCGGATCATTGTAAGTGAACGCAACCGATCGACAGCCAAGTCCCCGCGCGGCCAGTGCAATTTGCTCGGGCGATGCCGCGTCGGCGAGTTTATCCCATTCGCGCGCTTTGGAGATGTCCCAGTTCTGGCAAAACCGGCACCCCAGATTGCATCCCGCCGTACCGAATGAGAGCACGCTTGTTCCCGGAAGGAAATGATTCAGCGGTTTCTTTTCAATCGGATCGACACAAAACCCGCTGCTGCGACCGTAAGTGCTCAGCACCATTCGATCGCCGACGCGCTGCCTTACAAAGCAGAAGCCGCGTTGTCCTTCATTCAACTTACAAAAGCGCGGACAAAGTCGGCATTCGATACGACCATCCGGCAACATCGTCCACCACCGACCGGAATAATTGGATTGTGTCAGACCGACCATTTCTTCGCGGAGAATATAATCACATCGTCGCCAAACGAAAATCTCCTGGCCCCCAGCCTGGTGAGTACGTGTCTCGCGAGGGGCAAAGCACCAAGGAACGGCTGTCTCCAGACCGCCGGCCTTTCAACGAGCGGCGGCTCCCAACCGCCGACTCACTCCTAAACGGCAGTTTGGAAACAGCCGCTCCTTGTTCAGGGGCAAAATATCAATAAGAGAAACACGGCAAAAAGCACCAGATGAATGCAGCCCTGCAAGACATTGGTCTTTCCACTGGCAAACGTAACTACACTCACAGCGAGGGTAAGCAGCAGCAGCGGAAGATTGCCGCCTTCCATGCCAAGCGTGACGGTTCGCTTGGTAATGAAGCCAATAGTCAGAACGGCGGGAATAGTCAGCCCAATCGACGCCAGCACCGAACCATGCAGGATGTTAACGGAACGCTGCAGCTGATTTTTTCTGGCCGCGCTAATACCACTCAAAGCTTCCGGCGCCAGGACCATCGCGGCGACGATGGCACCGCCAAAAGCTTGTGGCATTCCCCAACGCTCGATGCTGTTATCCAGTGGAATCGCGAATTTTTCCGCCAACACAATAACGACAACCAGATATAGCATCAACATCACGGTATGATAGAAAGTGGAGCGAAGCTGACCGACATGATCCGCGGAAGTATGGGCCTCTGGCTTCGATTCCGTGAAATAGGCACTGTGTCGTGTTGTCTGTATCAGCAGAAAAATGATGTAAAGGCCAATCGAAGTGGTCGCGAGAAAGATTTCCTGCACGGTCGAAAATCGCGGGCCCGACATGGAAGTGGTGAAGTTCGGCAAAACCAAACCAAGGACACTCAACGCCATGATGGTATTTAGATAAGCGCTGGCTCCCTGCAGATTGTATTGTTGTTCACGATGCCGCAAACCGCCCAGGAGCAGCGACAGCCCGATCAGGCCGTTCAGTGCAATCATAATTACGGCAAACATCATGTCGCGAGCGAGCGTCGGGTTATTCTTCCCGTGGAGCATCGCCGCTGAAATCATCATCACTTCAATGCTGATGGCGGAGAGAGTCAGAATCAGCGTTCCGTAGGGCTCCCCGCATTTGATCGCGAGGCACTCGGCGTGACGCACCACCGAAATCGCCGACCAAAGGACGGCAACAAAAAGCCAGACAAAAACCAGACCCATCGTGCCCGGATGCTCGAGGCTTTCAACCAGGGCGTTGCCAGTCCAAAGAAAAATCGCGGCGGTTGCAACTCCGAAAACCAGAGCCAATTCTGCCAGAATGACTCTACCCCGACTGCTCGCCTTTCCCACATCGGTCTTCTGTTTCTCCGACATGTCGCGAGCATAGGCACCTGTTCGCCATCGAGCAATCCCAGGCGCTGGCGTTTTGCTTCTTTCTCTCGGTCGAGCCGAGCCTCGCATGCCGTATTTTGCTGGCGCGTTGCGAAGCAGGTTTGTTTTTCTTCCTTTTCGTTTCTAACGTAGGCGCTCGACTTGACTCGATGCCCAAACCTAACCTGGTTTTTTTTCTGACCGATCAGCAACGAGCCGATACCATGGCTTGTTATGGCAACGATCGTGTCCACGCGCCAAATTTGAATAAGCTGGCGGCGGAATCAGCAATCTTTGAACGCGCTTATGTGACCCAACCCCTCTGCACGCCTTCGCGGGCCTCGCTCTTCACCGGGACGTGGCCCCATACCAACGGTTGCATACGTAACTACATTCCTCTTGCTCGATCTTCTCGTACGCTCACTGAACTGTTGGGAGATGAAGATTATTACCCTGCTTACATGGGCAAGTGGCAGCTGGGTGATGAAATCCAAAGGCAGCGCGGATTTCGGGAGTGGGTCTCGACTGAAGGTGTCAGTGACTACTGCCGGTTTTTGCTGGAACGCGGCTATGTCCCAGACAAGCCGAACGGAGGCTTCTCCAAGAATGCCGTCAGTAACTTGCCATTTGAAGTCTCCAAACCGGTTTTTCTGGAACAACAAGCATGTCGATTTATCGAGGAACACCAGCGCGACCCATTTCTTCTAGTCGTTTCTTATGTGGAACCTCATTCGCCTTACAACGGACCACTGAATGATGAGCATTCACTCGCGGAGATCGGATCCGAGACGATAGCTCCGCCGAGCTCTGACCTGCCGCTACGTTATAAGTTAACGCAAGAATGGCAACGGAACGAAGCGATGTTGGATCGCGATCGGCTACCGATGCCGTATTTCTTTGGGATCACTCCAGCGGAATATCGTGGAATCAGGCAACGATATTTCGGACTGATTACGATGGTCGACCGAAGTATAGGTGCCGTGCTGGCCTGCCTTGAGCGCACCGGATTGATCGACCGGACAGTTATTGTTCTTACCAGCGACCACGGCGACATGCTGGGAGATCACCATCTTTTCGGCAAAGAAGTGATGTTTGAAGAGGCTACGCGCGTTCCCTACCTCATCCGTCAGCCAGGTCAGCAGCGCCAACTGCGAATCACTCAGCCAGTCAGTCACATCGATTTCCTCCCTACCTTGTTCGATCTACTGAATCGACCGCCGCCAGCGCAATGCCAGGGCCAAAGCAAGGTCGCGCTGTTACGTGGCGACACGATGGCACCAGAGAGTGTTTTCATGCAATGGTCGCCTAATCGTATGAAAGTCTTAAAGGGGACTCGGCTGGCAAAGCGGTCTGCCGTAAAACAAGCAATCAATGAATCTACTCGTACCGTAGTTCTCCCCGATGGATGGAAACTTTGCCTAAGAGATAAAGATATAAACGAGCTTTATCATTTGCACAAAGATCCGGCCGAAGCACACAACCTTTACTATCTCGCAGACTACAAAGCGATCGTGAAGCGTGGCACCGCCGAGATTCACCAGTGGCAGGAAAAGGTCTCTGATCGACTCAAGTTATAACAGCGGCATGTCTCATCTGTTCCCGGTGAAGGCGAACTTTTGATTCTTCCTGACTCCGCAGAGCGTCGCCCTACCACCAGAGGACGATCGTAGCGCGATTGTAGGGCGCAATTGGTAGGGCGAGACTCTGTCGCGCCATCAACCGTGGATGGTTATCCCGGCTCTCTGGTTCTGTGTCCCTCCCTTTCCATTGTTTGTTTCCCGAGCTCTATTTTGCTTTCATGCCCGATGTTTGTGTTATCGTTGCTTACCATCCGAAGCCGGATAAAAGCGCTGAAGTGCTCGCATTGGTGAGAGCACGCGTCCCCACCCTGCGTAAAGAAGGCCTTGTAACGGATCGCACGCCCGTGCTCATGCGTTCGCGTGACGGCACCATTATCGAAGTCTCGGAATGGAAATCGCGGGAGGCGATCGATGCCGCGCACAAAAATCCAAATGTTCTCGCGATGTGGGAGAAATTCTTTGCCGTCTGCGACTGCGTGCCGCTGAATACACGCAGAGGAAATGTTCGCCGGATTCGAGCGGGTCGAAGGTTGAGGCGCGCCTAAAATTTTTCGTCGGTTTAGACGACAATAGACATAACCTTATCATTCACTTCCTCCCTGGCACCGGACAGATCCGTCAGGCCGGGATCGAAAACGAAATAGTTTCGTTGGCGGCGCGATGATTCGACCAGAAATGCTCGCCGTCGAACGTGAGTGAACGTGATGCGAATGGT
>QHPN01000045.1 GCA_003219115.1 Verrucomicrobiota bacterium
ATCAATTATGGAAGCCCCATCTTTGGAATACAGCCTCCTGCTACTAGTTTTAATCCAATAACGGGAATTACAAGCCTACTATCCTCACCTAGCGTTCTCCTCACTCAAAATGTAATCAATCAGCCGATCTTCAGTACTCGCAAGGTTACTACAAGCGTCAGCGTCTATGATGGTTCTACCGTCGTCCTGGGCGGCCTGATGCGCGAAGATGTGCAGAAGATTGAGGACCGCACACCAATAATCGGAGATATCCCTATTGTCGGACGATTATTTCGTACAAACGTGGACCAACATGTTAAGCGCAACCTCGTCATCTTTGTGACCGCACGCTTGGTGACCCCGGCCGGCACTCCACTTAATTCGACCGAAGATGAAGAAGAATTGGTGCAGCCGCCGCAATTACCGGAAGTGCCAATGTACAAGAAGTGACCGTCGGTGAGATTGTGTTACCGGTGAATCAGAACAAATGCGTGAATCGTCGCTCTATCTATCTTAGAGTCGCTATTGCTTGTTTCGCAGCGGCCTTCTTCTCGCGCATGGCGTTCGCTCAGACGAACTTATTTGTCGGGGCGCTTAAACAAAACGTTGTCTTGGAATTCTCGTCTTTTGACGACGTCATTTTCACTGAATCCACGTTTACAAGTCTAGCCGTCCCTGAAACGATGGTATTCGATCCGAGCGGAAACCTTTTCATAAGCAACGGATCGGCCAAGACTATTAAGAAGATCACTCCCTCGGGGGTCAAGAGCACTTTTGCTTCCGATATCGATGTGGACGGGATGGCCTTCGGTGCGTTCGGAAATCTTTTTGTCTCTCAGAAGAGCCAGAATTCCAATGAAAGTGACGGCGTAATTCTTGAATTTGCTCCGGATGGCAGTCGCAAAGTTTTCGCGTCAAATCTCTCGCACCCGCAAGGACTGGCCTTCGATTCGGCGGGAAATTTATACGTGGCCGCTCCTACTCGCGACGCGATCCTAAAGTTCACCCCTGATGGCAAGCGGACAACGTTCGCGTCCGGACTTTTCAAACCGCATCGCCTTGCCTTCGACGCGTTTGGGGATCTTTTTGTCACCGACATCGCCGCCAACTCCATTTTTGAAATAAGCCCATCAGGCGTTGTTAGCACCGTTGAGGAATTCCCGACCACGGGTGTGGTGAATGATTTAGCTTTCGATTCGCTGGGGAACTTATTTGTTACCTTTGCCGACACCGTCGTCGAATTTCCAGGTGGGGTGGATGTTTCGGAAACGAACATCGCATCGGTTCCGGGCGGAGCAGGCGGGATCGCGATCGAACCGCCACTGGCTAGCAATCTTTCCACCCGCGTATTCGTGCAAGGTAGTAGTAGCGCTGCCACTACCAATGGCCAGGAGGTGGCACTCGCCCCTGGCAGTGGCTCGGCCATTGCCGGTTTCGTTATTTCCGGGTCGAGCCCGAAGCAGGTTCTTCTCCGGGGGCTGGGCCCGAGCTTGAGCGATTTTCAGGTCGCGAATGCTTTGCAGGATCCCACTCTTGATCTGCATGATTCCGGCGGCAATCTCATTACTTCGAACGACGATTGGCAGACGGCAACAAATGCGGATCAGATTCCAATCAGCTTGCAACCCCCCGATTCCCATGAGCCAGCGATTTTGGCGACTTTACCATCGGGCAGCTTTACTGCCGCCTTGCGGGGGAAGAATGGTATAAGTGGGGTCGGCCTGATTGAGATAAACGACCGAAGTAATGGAGTAGCATCTAAACTTACTAACGTTTCCACCCGCGGTTTTGTCGGAACGGGAGAAAATGTCATGATCGGCGGCTTTATTCTTAGTGGCGGGACCGGAGGACGGATGACGCTGATCCGAGCTCTGGGTCCGACACTCGGTCAACCGCCGTTCAATATTACGGGCGCTCTGACTAACCCGACAGTGATGCTGATTGACGCGAATGGTTCGGTTGTCGCCTCTAACGACGATTGGAAATCATCGCAACAAAGCGAAATTCAAGCGACCGGTCTGGCTCCGCTGAATGATAAGGAGGCGGCAATTCTCACGACTCTGCCGCCTGGACGCTTCACCGCAATCGTCGCGGGGAAAAACGCGGAAACTGGGATAGCTCTCGTCGACGTTTTTGACTCATTTTGATTGTTTGCCCTTGCAGACATCGATCTGCCCGGGAACAACCCGGAGTCCTCTGCATCCGAAACCGAGCCTATGAAGAATACTTACCAACTCCTCCTCTTGTTGGTAACTGCGTTGGGCACGAACATCGCCATTGCTGGTAACTTCGAATGTTGAAATTCGTTGTGTGGCCAAGCCACTTGATCAGATGGTCAACAAAGGTTCCGGTGACGGTGACACTAACGAGACAAAGGAGCGTTTACGATGTCACGGTCGAAAAACAAGACGTTTAAAGATCTGGCTAATCTTGACGTTAAGTATGTGATTTTCTTTATCCAGGAACAATTGGGAGCGAAAGCCGCGCCGACCAAACGACAGCAGAGCGGGAGCTTTATCATCGATGTGCTAAGAGGCCATCAAAAGAAAATGTTTAGCACAAACCGAGTCGAGCTGAAAAAGCCCAATCTCGTCGGTGTATGGATTTATATCGATGGCGCGAAACCAAAACGCGCAGGACAAGCTCACTGGATTGGCAGTTCGAGTTTATGAGGGCGGGCAGCTGTTCGCCGAGTTCGCTAATCCTTCGACGCTACTTCGGGAGTGGGAGTAGCAGGCGGCGTTGGGCGCGGCTGTGATGGATGATCAGTGAACGGTGATCGGATCCGAGAGTGGTCTTGATGGCATCTCGGCCGATCCAATTTACCCAGGAAGGGATTCCGTAGTTAGAAAGCAATCGCGGTAGAAAATGGACAAACGGAAGCAGTGATAGCTTCCTAATTCGGCCAAATGTTGCCTAGTTTGCCTCGTATACTTCCGCCAGGGCGTTGCCAGTCGTATTATTCTTTCCTCGAAGAATGGCGGTGTAGTTGGCCGGGGCCAGCGTTCGCACAATGGCCGACTCGGCAAGATTGGGCGGCGCGAGACCGGTCGCCGTAATCTGTGCTTGCTGGGTCTCTTTCCAATTGTCATTCGATTGCAGGAGAGCTCCGTTTGCATCGCGCAATTCCAAGATGGGATCGGCCAACACGTTGGGCACACCAAATTGACTCAGGGTCGGTCCAAGACCACGGATTAGTACATTCTCGCTATCCGGGCCGTGCACAATCACTCCCGCGATCATGACATTGGCCCCTGTTCCGACAAAACCGCGCGTGGAGATATTAGCAAACTTGGATCCTGCGGTGTTATCCAGATCATAACCTTCCACCAGAGCAACTCCGGTCGTGTTGTTTACGCCACGCACAATTGCGGTGTAATTGCCGGGATTTAAACTGGTCAGGATGGCAGACTCGGCATTGTTTGGCGGGGCATAACCGCTGTTCGAAATTGCCGCCGCGTTGGACGCGCTCATCCAGTTGTCGTTAGAAGTAATTAGCGCCCCGGCCGAGTCGTGCAATTCCAGAACGGGATTAGCCAGGGCATTGGGGACGTTGAATGGTGGCTGACCAAGGGTGGGACCAAGCGCGCGCAGGATCACTTTCTTCGGACCGCTGCCGCTAACAATCAGGCCGCCGATCAGGACATTGTTGCCGGTCTGAACGAAGCAACGCGTGGAGATGTTGCCCAGGCTTGCCGGAATGGTACCGTCGAACTCAGCCGCGCCAATGTCCGGTGCGGCGCCAGCGCGAATGTAACCACGCTGATCGCGCGCCGGCGCGTTCACCCCGGTGCCAGCATCGATGGCAGGACTACCCGATTGAGGGAGCTGTGTCTGGGTCAGGCCACCATTGTTCTGGAGCGGTCCGAGGTGCGGATTAAAAGCGGCGCCCTGGTGATCGCCCGTGTTGGTCAAGCCGCACGACGTGTCGTCGGCAAGATTGAATCCGTTGGAAGTGACAGCGGCAGAGCAATTGCCGTCCGAATTGGCCCCCAGCAGTGTGTTGCGCAGTAGGGTCGTGGGGCTGTTGTGCAGACTCAGCCCCTTGCCAGTGTTGTGGGCGATGGTCAAATTGGTGAGCGTAATCTGTCGTTCGTAGTGATCGATAATTTCCGGGCCGGTGTTGCCGCTGATGGTCACATTGGTGAGGGTCAGCTTCATCTCCGACTCGATTGCACCACCGTGCAAGCCAGCGCTGTTACCACTGAGCGTGGAGGCCGTGACTGTCAGCGATTTGGTTGTGTCGGTTTCGTCAGTGGAATCAATGGCCCCGCCGTAATTCTGGGCCACGTTGTCGGCCAGCGTGGTTGTCTCTACGGTGGCATCGCCAGTGTTCTCGATA
>QHPN01000046.1 GCA_003219115.1 Verrucomicrobiota bacterium
GTTTTTCTCGCACTTTGGGCAAACAACTGGCATGAGGAACGCGAGCACCGCGCCCTGGCCCGTTCGACCCTGCGCAATTTCGCCGACGAACTGCGGGCG
The DNA here is from genome assembly GCA_003219115.1 of Verrucomicrobiota bacterium. Lineage (GTDB taxonomy): Bacteria > Verrucomicrobiota > Verrucomicrobiia > Chthoniobacterales > UBA10450 > AV69. Next base: position 100 of record QHPN01000046.1, read on the forward strand.
AACCAGCAAGCCGTCCGAAGCGAACGCCAATACCACGAAACGCTCGCTCGCCAACTGCATGAATTTCTTATCAGCAACGAACCGCCGACCGAAGAGCGGCTCCAGAAGAGCGTTCAGTTCAAGGGAGTTCGCCCGATTATATTCGAGCATACCGCCTGGGACCTGGCGCTGGCGACTCAGGCCTTGTCCTATCTCAAGCCCGACCTGGCTTTGGGTATCTCGAAAGTTTATACCGCCCAAAGTGCCTTCCAGACGCTGGAGAACAGCTTTCTCGCTTCCGCCTTTACTCCGGCCACTTTTTCGAGCGACAACGTCAAAGGGCTCGTCGCCGCGATGGAATACTATCTCGTCGACATCAACCAGAAGGAGCCAGCCATTCTCCAACTCTACGACAAAGTCATTCCCGAAGTCGATCAGGCCTTTTCGATCTCTAATACTCGTTAGGCAGTTGCGTTACCGATTTAACAATTTAACGATGCAACAATTTACGCTTTCGTCATGTAACGATTTGACGATGGATTACGCAACGCTGCTGCGCCGTACCTCAATCGCACTTGCGATGGCTCTCATCGCTGTCTTGATCTGTTACTTTTGGGTCGATCGGCCGGTTGCATTTTTTGTCCATCGCCACCACATCGATGAAATAAAACTTTTCCGCTGGCTTACGTACCCGCCGCCGGAACTTCAGACCTGGTCTCCCCTGCTTCTTACTTTGCTGCTCGTTCGACGCGCCTGGGGACCGTTGCTTCACTGGCAGAAAGCTCTTCTCGTCGCCTGCCTAAGCCTGATCATGGCCGATCAATTCCGTGTCTGTCTCGGCGACGTCTGTGGCCGCTACTGGCCGGAAACGTGGCGGCATGACAACCCGTCGCTTATTGACACCGGGACCTACGGGTTTCATCCCTTTCAGCGGGGCGACGATCTTGGCAGTTTTCCCTCGGGCCATGCGGCGAGGATTCTGAGCTTTGCCATGGTTTGGCTAATTGCGGTCCCCAGCAGCCGGGTCATACTCGCGGTTTTCGCTCTTCCCATGCTGGTCAGTCTGGTGGCCATGAACTACCACTTTGTCGGAGACGTGATTGCTGGTAGCGTCCTGGGCGGAATTGTCGCCACATACGCAACGCATCTGGCCCAGCTACGGCCAGACGGGCAAGCTCAGCTTAGTTAGGTAAGGTAAGAGTGAAGCAATAGAAACCAAACCGAAGCTGCCACATGGCGCACGGCCCTTGGAAGTAGGCGAGATAATTAACGATGGCGATCTGCATTGGAACCCAACAGTCAAGCACTGGGTTGCGGTCACGCAAGGCGAAGAGAAAGTCGAGATCGGGCAACGCGGTTTTTACTGCCGCAAGAACGGCGATTCTAGCAGCAAGCGACCGTAGGCTTTCGATTCATTCGGGTGGAACGAACCTGGTTACGGAGCCTGCTGCCGCTCCTGACAGTTTTAACGATTCGACGCTTTGATCATGTAACGACTCACTCCTGCTTCTTCGCCTGCCGCGCCACGGCGAGCGCCGCTCCATGCAGTAGGAAGCATTAGGTGGAATGTATCCGGACCACCGCTGCCGTGACGCCTTTGCCTTGGCCTGCCAATTTCGCTTGTCCTTGGAATGACTTTTCGTCACGCTGTCAAGCCGTGACGGCGCTTTGCAACAGCAGCGGTCGTTTGGCGGAGTTAGCTACTACGTCCAGGAAAAAATGCCGGCAGCTTTGTATCGAGGCTGGACAAACGATCGCCGTAGCTATCGCGGCACTGATTTTCATGTCCACGAAACCCGTCGTGGCGCAAATGTGGCCCCAGGTTTCCTTCGCGCAGCCGATCGACGGGTTTGTTCATCCGACGCATTTAGCGTCAGCCCGCGATGGCAGCGGAAGATTGTTTGTCGTCGAACAACCAGGCCGTATCCGGATTATCAAGAATGGCGCGTTGCTCGCCACGCCATTCCTGGATATCACCGCCAGGCTCGGAAATGTGGCGGGGAGCAAGGGTCTGCTGAGCGTGGCTTTTCCGCCTGACTATGCCAACAAGCAGCATTTTTATGTCAACTACGTCGTTCCGCCTGCCGGATGCAGCGGAACTTGCGATGGCATCGTCGTCGTCGCCCGCTACCACGTCACGGCAAATCGCGATGTCGCCGATGCGAATTCAGAAGAAATCCTTCTTACTGAGGAGCCTTTCTCGGATCATTGGGGAGGCGAACTCGCTTTCGGTCCGCTCGACGGTTATCTCTATTTTGGGATCGGCACCGGCTCAGCCGGAAGCCCCAACGCGCTGGGACAAGACGTCAGCGTTCTGCGCGGAAAGATTATGAGAATCGATGTGGAAACGGGTAATCCTGCAACCTATACGATCCCGCCGAGCAATCCTTACGCAAATACTGCAAACGCCCGCGGCGAGATTTGGGCACTCGGGGTGCGCAATCCATGGAGTTCCTCCTTCGATCGTCAAACGGGGGATTTTTATATTGCCGATGTGGGACAGTCGACCCGCGAAGAAGTAAATTTTCAACCGGCCGGAAGCCCGGGTGACGTTAACTACGGCTGGAATATTATGGAGGGTAGTCTCTGTTTTAGTCCTCCCACAGGTTGCGATACAACCGGTCTCACTCTGCCAGTAGCCCAATACGATCATTCGCTGGGCTGTTCGATAACCGGGGGCACGGTTTACCGTTCCACGGTCTATCCGAGCTTTCAGGGAATTTACTTTTACGGGGACTGGTGCAGCGGCCATCTTTGGGGTCTCCAGCAAACCGGTGGCACGTGGCAAAGCGCTCTTCTATATGATACGACGCTGTCAGTCATCGGCTTCGCCGAAGATGAAAGCGGCCAGTTGTGGATAAGCGATTACAATGGCGGAGCTGTGTATCCACTCGTCGAAGGCCCGCCAGCCAACATCGACTTGTCACTGCTGCAAAGCGATTCGGCTGATCCCTCTCCGGCTGGCGCTCAGCTGGTTTATACAATACGGATCACAAACAACAGCGCACCGTTGGCGACAGGCGTT
>QHPN01000047.1:0-4610 GCA_003219115.1 Verrucomicrobiota bacterium
CCGACGGTCAGGCTTGACATCGCAACCCGCCCGGGCGCACCCTCGCCTTCATGAACGCTCTCAATCGCTACGCCGATCCGGTTTATTGCATCATGCGGCTCATTGTTGGCTTGATGCTTGCCTGTCACGGCGCGCAGTTGGTCCTCGGGCAATTTGGCGGGATGCCAGGTTCAGATAATCCAGTTAGTCAAATTGGAGGTTGGTTGCAGCTCGTGGGCGGACTCCTGGTTGCCTTTGGTTTGTTTAGCCGGGTCGCGGCTTTCATCCTCAGCGGCGAGATGGCAGTCGCTTACTTCATGTTTCATGTCGGCCATGCCACCACCACGACGGCGAAGATCTTCCCGATCGCGAACAAGGGCGAGCTCGCGGTGTTTTATTGCTGGGTGTTTTTCTTCATGGTTTTTTACGGGGCGGGAAGGTGGAGCATTGATGCGTTGATGGGACGATCCGGGGCGGCGGCGGCGACCGGGTGAGAGGTCGGAGGTCAGAAATGAAAATGGCGGGATTCTTTAACGCAGCAGGATTGATTGCGGCGGTGGGGTTTTGTTTGCTCAGCGTGGCACCAGTCAGGGCCCAGGATTGGGCGAAAGCGCGACTAAACAATTCGCCGCGGCATGCTGAATGGGTGGAGATCAAATCGGGCGATCGCACGATCAAGGCATTCGTTGTTTACCCGGAACGAAAGGATCAGGCGCCGGTCGTGCTCGTTATTCACGAGATCTTTGGGCTGAGCGATTGGGTGCGCGGTCTGTGTGATCAATTGGCCGAGAACGGCGTCATTGCGATCGCGCCCGACCTCCTCAGCGGCCACATCTATGCCGACGTCGATGAAGCGCGGAAAGCGATCTCGGAATTACCGGAAACGCAGATCAAAGCGGATCTGGATGCGACCTCTGGGTACGCGCTGAAAATTCCCGCTGGCAACGGCACGCTCGCCGTGTGCGGATTTTGCTGGGGCGGCGGTTGGGTATTCCAGTACGCAAACATGAATCCGAAATTGAAAGCCGCTTACTCTTTCTACGGGACCGCGGCGGATAATCAGTCGAAGGTCGCAAACATCGCTTGTCCCGTTTACGGCTTTTACGCGGGGAACGACGAACGCGTGAACGTGACGGTGCCGCCGGCGCAGGACTTGATGCGACGAGCGAACAAGAAATACGAGCCGGTGATTTACGGGGGAGCGGGCCACGGGTTTATGCGCGAAGGGGAAAAACCCGACGCGAGCGAGGAAAATCGAAAAGCGCGCGACGATGCCTGGATGCGTTGGAAGACGCTGCTGAAACAACTGTGAGTTCTGTGCAGCGCAATACTGGTCTTATCGTTATCGCAATTGCATTGCTAACGCTTGACCCCGCCGGGGCGGCAGAACATCCCCAGATCACTTCTCGAATCGCGCGTCAGCCGGTCCATTCGCAAGCGCTGGCGGCAGTCGGTTACAGCAAGCGACTCCGCGCCCTCGAAGTCGAGTTCGTCAACGGTGCTATCTATCGTTACAGCAATGTGCCGCCTGAGATCTATCGCGACCTGCTTGGCGCGCCGTCCAAGGCGCAGTTTTACGATGCGAATGTTCGTGGTCGTTTTCCATCCGTTCACGTGAAGCCACATCGGAGCTGATGTTCGTTCTCACGGCTGAGGAAAAGCGGGTCGTCTGCTTCGTCATGCTTGCGATTCTCATCGGGCTGGGAGTGAAAGAATACCGACGCACCCACCCGGCTGACCGTTCACCACCGCCTACAGGGGATATCCGCCAAACACGCTAAAAGATGCCAAAGGCCCAGAACGTTTCGTCGGTAGCTGAAGGCGCTGTCGTGTTTACGGGATCGTCTAAATTCCAGAAATTATTGGTATTTTCCACCGCTGGCATGAAAACTTCTCCAAGGAAAGGCGCATGCGCGTCTTGATCGCCGACGACCAAAAGACCGTAGGGACTTCGCTGGCGGAAATGGTCAGTCTTTGTCACCATCATGTGGTCGAGGTCGTGAGCACTGGTATGGAAGCCATCCAAGCCTACGCTCGGCACCATCCGGACGTCGTGTTGATGGATTACCGGATGCCCAAGCTCAATGGCATCACCGCGTGCCGTTACATTTTAGCAAAAGACCCGAAAGCTCGTGTGATTTTGATTTCAGGCTGGAGCGCACCGGTTGAACCGGAGGCATCTGGCGCGATCGCGATCCTGACCAAACCGGTAGCGCTGCCGATCCTCGAAGCTGCATTGAACGCGGCCTCGCAGTCCACTCCGAAGAACAAAGACTCTGCGGTGGACGCGCCAAAAGATTCCTCGACGGTTTAGCTTTCGTTGGTAGAAGACCCACAAAAAACGCGGCCGAGTCGTCGTCTTAGGACACGCATGCCCGTTAAATTGTTAAATGGGTTAAAACGCTAAACAGCGTTGGCGATATGTTTCTGCACCCCATTTTCAGAAAAGCCTCCTCCCGTTTTAGCAGTTTAATCCTTTTGACAATTAACGTTTTTCAGTCTCGCAATTTGCGGCGTCCGGCCTTATCACTCGAGACGGAGGTTTCAAATGAATACGGTCTCGATTTCTCGACGGAAATTTGCGCAGCTGTTGGGCGCGGGAGCGGCCTGCGCTGTAGTTAAGCCCGCCGTTTCTCTGGCAAAAACGGTCCCGATCACACATCCAGCGGCGCCGCCGCTAACGGGAATTGTACGGTTGAGTTCGAACGAAAATGCCTACGGCCCTTCCCCGCAGGCGCTCAAGGCCATGACGAACGTCTTCCATCTCGCCTGTCGTTACCCGGACGAAAACGCGAAAGCGTTGAGTGAGAAACTGGCGAAGCTGAACAACGTCACCCCCGACCAAATCTTGTTGGGCGATGGGTCGGGCGAGGTGTTGAAACTCTGCGCGGAAACCCTTACGGGAGCGCAACGCGGCAAGCTGGTCGTGGCCGACCCGACCTTCGAAGCAATTTTGCACCATGCCACCGTCAATGGAGCGGAAGTTGTCAAAGTTCCTCTCACTAACAGCTTCGCGCACGACCTTGCCAAGATGGCCGAAGTCTCGAATGCCGCTCTCGTTTACATCTGTAATCCGAATAATCCCACTGCGAGCATCACGCCAAAGAACGAACTGCACGATTTCATCTCCAAAACGTCATCGCCAACGACGATCCTGGTAGATGAAGCATACTTCCATTATGCCGACAGTTCTGACTACGACAGCGTGATCCCGTTAATAAAGGATCACCCGAACCTTATTGTCGCGCGGACATTTTCAAAAATCTATGGCATGGCCGGATTGCGTTGCGGCTATGCCGTTGGACAGACTGAGACCATCGCGCAGCTACGCGCTCATCAAAGCTGGGACAGCGTTAATATTATGGCTGTAGCGGCGGCAAGCGCGAGTTTGGACGACGCCAATCAAGTCGCGAGCGGGCGACGGCTGAATCAGGAAACGAAAACGTTCGTAACTACGCAGCTTGAGGCCATGGGTTACAACTCCATCCCTTCGCAGGCGAACTTTGTCATGTTCGATGTCAAACGTCCGGTCGTGCCGCTGATCAAAGCATTAAAGGACAAGAATGTGGAAGTGGGAAGATTATTTCCGGCGTTGCCGAGCCATATGCGCCTGACCATCGGCAAGAAGAACGAGATGGAAGCGTTCTTGACGGCATTTCGTCAGGTGGCGGCGTGACGTGACCCGGAATACTAATTCTAGCGCGTCGCGCTCCGCAAATAGTTCTCCGGAAGCGGATGCTGCGCGCTCTCATGCTGCCAGTAGATGCTCACGATCCACCATCGGGTCCCGTCATTGAACAACTGAATGCTGTTGATCCCGCGCATGAAGGGCTCGGGATCGTCCTGGTGGTGGCGCGATTCATAGGTGCTCCAAACGTGTGCGATGTGGCCAAACTGTTCGGTCCGACGCGCGACTTCCTTCTCGTAAAATCCATCCCTGGCGAATAACGGTTCAACACGCGCAATGTAGGCATCGACATCCAGCACCAGCGGGGAAAGATCGGCATCGGCTACGCCCGCCACCGTCGCCGTCGGGATCAATCGCCCGAAATAAACAACGACCGTTCCCGATCCCAATCGCGCTTCTGTCCCTTGGGCCCGGAGATCACGTCATACGAAGCATTGATGATCGCATCAATCGATGCGACGTCGGCCGAATTAGTTTCTGATTTCAACCTCGTGCGCCCCGATGGCTTCGCTGTTAGAATTTAAGTAGCCGGCTCGAGGACTCTTTCCGAGTCGGGCGTTTTCTGCAGAATCCCAAGCACCTTCATCGCCGCATTGTGACCGGGAATACCGCTGACAGCGCCGCCGCGTTGCGCGCTTGAGCCGCAGAAAAAGACGTTCTCGTATCCGGTCTCGACACCCCACGTCCCCGCTTGAGTTTTCGTCGTTGCGAATGGCCAGGTCGGTGCGTCGTGAAAAATATTCCCATGATACATTCCTAACGAGTCTTCGATATCGACCGGGCTTTTGCTCTCGATGCAAAGACTGCCGTCGCGTCCGACCGCAAGGCAACCTTCCAGCGGCTCTTCCAGCCACTGGTTCATGCTGGCAAGGAATTTCTTTTCCGCTTCTTTTCGCATTGTCCCATTGTCGCGGGCGAAGAGGCTCCACGGCGCATCGAGACC
>QHPN01000047.1:4679-10952 GCA_003219115.1 Verrucomicrobiota bacterium
CGCAAGGTGTTTTTTCCGGTAGACGCCCCTGTGCCGCCTGTGCATAGCTCGAATTCATCTGCTCATATCCTTCGTCGCTGTGAAATGTGCCGCACCACGCTTCCAACGGGGCGTACTTCTTCGCCTTCAACTTCGGCAGCTTGCGCAATAGCATGTTGATCTTGAAGACTGAGCCCTCATCGGTCTCGTCCGGCTGAAACGGCCTGCCGGTAAACTTTGCCAGCACGTTGCGGCCGAAGTTCACGAGGAGAAACCGCGCCTGAATTGTGTCTTTTTTTCCCGCCATTTCGAACGCCACGGTGGGGCCTTTCCCATTCAATCCCAGAGCATGTATCCTAATTCCTGTTAGAAATTCAGCGCCACTACGCCGGGCCGCTTCTTCCAGTTCCCGCGCCACTGCGCCCATTCCGCCAACCGGCACCTTCCATTCGCCCGTCTTGTTTCCAATAAGATGATAGAGAAAACAGCGGTTTTGCACCAACGACGGATCGTGCGGGTGGGTAAACAGGCCGACCTTTCCATCGGTCAAGACAAGCCCGCGCACCAGATCGTTTTGCAAATAACGCTCAATCGCACCGCCGAGCGGTTCTTCCGCCAGGCTGCGCCACGCTTCGCGGGAAACATCGTCAACGTCAAACCGGCGACGAAACTCTTCTTTGGCAATCAGCGGTTCCAGCATGCTGTCCCAGGAATGCTCAGCGAAGACGCGCGACAGATTGTAAAACTTCTTTAGCTGTGCATGCTCCCTGTCGCTTCCGGTAAGATCGATCATCGATCGGCGACCCACCTCGTCATCGACATTACTTAAGAGCAGGCCATCATGGCGCCCGTTTTGCAGGTACGGTGTGAACGACCCAATGGCGCGGCGCCGCAGCTCGAGGTTCAATCCGAGATCGCGAATAATTTTCTGCGGAAACAGGCTAACGAGATACGAATATCGGGAGAGCCTGGCGTCATAATCGGGAAAAACTTTCTCCGAAGTTGTCGCTCCGCCAATGTAATCGTTTTTTTCCAACAAGAGCACGCTGAAGCCAGCCCGCCCAAGATAGCTGGCGGCGACGAGTCCGTTATGCCCCGCGCCCAGGATCACAACGTCGTATTTCGCTTTCATCCTGCTCGCGCTCATACTCCTGCTCGTGCTCGATTAAACACTCTGAAAAGGTCCAACTCGCTTACCGCAACATGTTCGCCATGACAAGGGCAAAACAGGCCCCACCGGTTGTCGCAGCCACGTCCGAAATTTGGGACACGACGAAGCGTGTCCCTCCAATTTGCAATTGGTGGGCGCCGGCTTTTTTGCATCTGTAAACGCCGCTTGTCCCGAAGAGCTTGCAACAAAATTAGAAATTTCATGCAACACCGATGTAACAATGTAACGCTTTTAACGATCTAACCCCATTCCATGGATCCATTCAGTTACCTCTCCGTCCTCATTTCGATTATCCTGGCCTTGGGCATGACACGGGTCCTCGCCGGCGTCGGCGAAATGCTGCAAGCGCGCTCGCGTCGCCGGCTTTATTGGGTGCATGCCGTCTGGATAACGAATCTTTTTCTATATCTGGTGGTGGCATGGTGGATTTTCTATCGCTGGCGTAATCAACAGCCATGGACGTTTCTGCTCTTCATATTCGTCCTGATCTCGCCGACCATTTTGTACCTGGCTTCGATTGTTCTTTTTCCGCCTGAGTCTGCTCCGGATCAATTTGTCGATTACAAGGCTCACTATTACGCCAACCATCGCGCTTTCTTCATTCTCTTTTCCTGTTTCACTCCGGTCGATTTTGCTGATTCGCTGCTTAAGGGAGTCCCGCATTTTCTTGAACTCGGGCCGCAATACTTCGTCAGCGGCAGTATCTTCTTTGTCGGATTAGTCACCGCTGCGATCACACGCAACGAACGCTATCACCAATTCTATGCCATCTTTTTTCTCCTCCAAACGGTCACCATTAGCTTCGCTATTTTTTACACCCTAAGTTAGACAAACGTCGCGGTTCGCAATCCATGAGTGCAGTCTCGGAAACGCAGAGTCGCTGCCTGATCGTCGGCGGCGGGCCGGCAGGAATGATGGCGGGCTTTCTTCTCGCTCGCGCCGGAGTGGAGGTTGTGGTTCTGGAGAAGCACGCCGATTTCAATCGCGATTTCCGCGGCGATACCATTCATCCTTCCACGCTCCAGCTGTTGCATGAACTCGGGCTACTCGAGGAATTCCTTCAGCTGCCGCATCAGGAAGTCCGCGAAATCCGCGGAATATTTAATGGTCATCCGGTTCCGATCGCGGATTTCTCGCGGCTGCCGGCACACTGCAAGGTAATCGCTTTTATGCCTCAGTGGGATTTTCTCGACTTCCTTTCCCGGCACGCCAGGAAGTTCCCGAGTTTTGCTTTACACATGCAACACGAGGTCATCGATCTGCTTTTCGAACACGGCCGCGTGGCGGGCGTAGGGGTAAAGACACCGGATGGCGAACGCAATTTCCTGGCCGACCTCGTCATTGGAGCGGATGGTCGTCACGCCATTACCCACACAAAAGCCGGCTTTGAGGTACGCGAGTTCGGTGTGCCAATCGACGTGCTTTGGATGCGCATTTCCAAACGAGAGAACGACCCGCCTCAATCGCTTGGCTTTTTTCGACACGGAAAGCTGCTCGTGCTTCTCGATCGCGGCGACTATTTCCAGGTCGGATTTGTTATACCCAAAGGCGGGCTCGATGAGATAAAGCAACGCGGCCTGGCTACCCTGCATCGGGACATTGTCGCACTAGGACCTTTCCTGGAAGATCGAATCTCCGAGCTCGACGATTGGAACAAGATCAAATTGCTCACGGTTCAAATTAATCGTCTGCGAAAATGGTGCCGGGAAGGATTGCTCTGCATCGGCGACAGCGCGCATGCCATGTCGCCCGCGGGGGGCGTTGGCATCAACCTCGCATTGCAGGACGCGGTTGCGACCGCAAATCTTCTCGCCGCGAAATTAAGACAGGGGTCGGTTTCCGTGGCCGATTTGGAATTGGTGCAAAAGCGCCGCGAATGGCCGACGCGCGTCATCCAATCGATCCAGGCATTCATTCATCGCCGCGTCGTGACCGGGCGCGAATCGAAAAGGGGAGATTCGCTGCCCCTTTTGCTCAAACTGTTTCTCTGGTTTCCGGCTCTGCGGGCGCTTCCCGCCCGCTTCATCGGCCTTGGTCCGCGGCCCGAGCACATTCATTCCCCGATCGCGAACTAATCATCCCGCGAATTAACACTTCAAACTCTCCACAACTTGATGGCTTAAAGCCATCAAGTTTCTGGACTGCGGAATGTGACGGACATAGGAGACGAACTTGCGCTTCCGCGAGAGATTTTCAATCATCGGGCGAGCGGTGCAGATCCCATCATCGCCGCCATGCAACCCTGCAACTTGATGGCTTAAAGCCATCAAGTTTTGCACCAGCGGATATGCGTCCCGCCGGATACTGGGGTATTCACGATCGGCTCGGCAGATTCTGCGGTTGCGACCCGGGCAGCGGCGACTAACAATCAAAGCGGTTCGCTGCCTGTCGATTTCCGCTGCATTCAAGACCTGCGATGATCATTTCGCACAAATACAAGTTCATTTTTGTTAAGACGGTCAAGACTGCCGGCACCAGTATTGAAGTTTTTCTCTCGCAGCACTGCGGCCGGGACGATGTCCTTACCCCCATCTTCCCGGCAATTGAAGGACACCAGCCGCGCAACTACGACGGACCCGTTCATCCGATATCGGAAATCCTGCGTCTTCCATTCGGACCCGCTTCGGCCTGGCGACACATTCTCTCGCAACGTCAACGTTTCTACAGACACATGCCGGCATGGCTTGTCCGGGTGCGCGTTCCCCCAGCGATCTGGAACAGTTACTTCAAATTCTGCGTCGATCGCAACCCCTGGGATAAGGTCCTGTCCCATTATCACATGACCGCTTATCGCCAGGGCGGCCAACTGTCGCTGGATCAATACCTCACCCGAGGAAAGTTGCCGATCAATTACCCGCGTTACACAGATTCGTTTGGCTCACGGATCATCGTCGATCGCGTTGTTCGTTATGAAAATCTGATCAACGAGCTGGCCGATGTTTTCGCGCGGCTGAACATTCCTTTCGAAGGAACTCTGGGTATCCGGGCAAAAGCAGAATACCGGGGCGATCGGACACCGTATCAGTCGGTATTTACTCCCGAACAACGCCAATTAGTGCAGCGAATATTTGCCCGCGAAATTGAACTCCACGGTTACCGCTTTTGAACGTGGGCTATGCGAATGGCGTAATCGGAAACGCGCGTCATATCAGCGTAACTGGCGTGGTGTAACTGATTGAACTTTAGGATTCGGAACGGCGGCCACAGACCGCCGCTACAGCGCCTGCTTCTGCAGCGGCGCTCTCTCAGCGCCGAAGTTCGCTTTCATTGTAAGGCTGCAACCGCACTAGGCCGGGAATTCTTCCGGTTTGTCATCTTTGTACCGTCAGCGGGCAAGATGCCCATTGGCCCACAGGTCAAGCCGGACCGCCATTAGATGGGCTGTGCCACTAATTCAAGGATGGATCGTCCGGCGCGGCCGCGAGCAATTTAAACCAGGGCCCAAGCCCGCTCATGATGTCGAACCAAAGCCTCGGCAGTCGATCAAGCTTCATGGTGGCCCGATCCGGCTTGCGAATCACCCAGGCGTTTTGCTTCATCTCCGCTTCCAGCTGGCCCGCGCCCCAGCCAGCGTAGCCAATGAATGCGCGGACCGAACCCGGATTCTTCCCAATCTGCTTGTTGGCCTCGTCCATATCCACATTGTGATTCAGTTTGAGTCCTTCTCCGCTCTTCCATTCCAGCGAAGCAAATATCAAACGATCGCGCCCGACCGGGCCGCCGAAAAACACCGGCACCTTGTCCAAAGCATTCAACGGTGCTTCTGAAACAACCTCACTTACCCGTTTCTCCAGCGGTCGATTCAAAATTACTCCAAGCGCGCCATCATCCGGAGTGTGCGCGGAAAGGAACAAAACCGCGCGCCGAAAATTCGGGTCGAGCATGTTCGGATGCGCCACCAGCAACGAACCGGCGTAACTTTTTTCTTTGTTCTGGGATAATTCGCGCACGTTTTTATCTAAAAGCACCAATCGCTATCCGCAAGCACAAGTCCGAGCCGGACTGGCGGGTTCGCTCGGGATAACAAGGATCTCACAGCTTTCGCAAGCGCCGATCACGCAGTTCGTAAATGGTATCGGCGATAATTTCATCGCGCCACGGCATCGCAGTGGCCGTCACCAGCTTTTGCGAATCATCTGGCAAACTATCAAGCAAGGCGTTCCGGCGTTGCGGATCCAACTCACCAAAAATGTCGTCGATCAAAAGTAATGGCGCTTTCTTGTCGCCCGACTTCTTCAGCGCCTCCGCCTGCGCAATTTTCATCGCCAGCGCGACGCTGCGCTGCTGTCCTTCCGAGGCGAACTGCGCCGCTGGGAAATCGTCGACGCGCAACTCCAGATCGTCACGATGAGGACCAACTATCGTTTGCCGCAAGCGAATGGACTCGCGGTGCGACCGTTCGAGATCGCTTTCGAAATCGACACTGGCACCGGGAACAAACCGGAGCGTGAATTTTTCGCGGGCTGCGCTGATTCGCTGATACGCATGGGCCGCAAGCGGTGCCAGCAATTCGGCTAATTCCCCACGCAGCCGCAGCAGGACCTGGCCGTGTTGAATTAGCGGCACGCTATACGCTGCCACTTCGCGCGGGCGCGCCGTTGGCGATTTCAACAGCGCGTTACGCGCACGCAAGGCGCGCTCATAAGCACGCAAAACCGGGCGATAAGCGTTATCGATTTGCAGCCCGAGAAAATCCAGATAGCGGCGCCGGGCGTCCGAGCTTCCGCGAACCAGGTCAATGTCGACATTCGCTAGTGACACGACTCGCCCAAGACGCAAGTACTCACCGAGCGTTCGCTGCTCGACGCCGTCGAATCTTACCTGTCGCCGGAGCGCGCGGTAGCGAAATTCGAGGTCGTGTTCCTCGAATCTACCGCGCACCCCGAACGATTCCTTTCCGATTTGGATGACCGGCGCGAGCGATGAAGAACGCTGCGACTGCAAACGCAGCAGCACACAAGCGCCTTCCAAAATGGTTGTTTTTCCTTCCCCATTTCCGCCGAGAAACAAATTGAGACCGCGGCCAATATCGACCGACACGCCCTCGAAACAGCGAAAATTGTGGAGTCGCAGGGCGGTTAACATTTAGGAAAAGTTCATCTTACACCGGGCGACGCGCGCGC
>QHPN01000208.1:0-4760 GCA_003219115.1 Verrucomicrobiota bacterium
CTGGTTGATTACATTCTGAGTAAGAAGAACCTGCGAGTTCAATGCGTTGGTGAGGATGCTAGGATTTATCCCGAAGATTGGACTTCCGTAGTTAACGAAGCCTTCGAACTCGACGACCTGAGGGACCAGGTTGAGATCAATCGTAACGCCATCCGGCCCGACAACTGGCTCGACCTCCAGAGTGACACCGGTATTTCGGGTTTCGAACGCTGTTGGCGTGGTAGGAGTCACGACGCTAATTGAAACGGTTCCCGTTCCGCCGCCCCCCCCGGTAATACTTGGAACCTGTGGAGGCTGGTACTGAGTTGCATAGCGAAATTCGCGTACGATTTCGATCACGGCTCGTTGACCACTTTTTGTCGTCACTCGTGGCGCGGAGAGCAGATCGATGCCTTTCTTTTGGTTGAGCGCGCGAATGACGACCTGAAACTGTGGGTTCGTCATAACGCCGGCAAGACCGAAAATTCCCGGCGCAACCGCTGGAGCACCAGTGCCAAGAAGCAATGCGTCGATCGCATTCGCGCTAATAGCAAAGTCACCGCTGCGGTTGCCACCGGTTACGGGAAACTGGTTCGTCGTCGGAAAGGGGAAGTTTGCTGGGTTGGCTGCCGGAGGGGCTCCCCCGGCGCCAACAATCTTTCCCGAGTTACCAGTGATGTTAAATGGTCCAAGCAGCCAATCGAAACCAAGCTCCTTTAGGTTGTTCTGATTGATCTCAACAAATTTGGATTCGATCTCGACTTGTTTCGGTCCGGCAACGCTCGCTTGTTCCACTAGCGCATCTACTAATTCCAGATTGTCGATCGTGTTGCGCACGATCAAGCGGCTGCTTTGCGGCAGGAAGTGTGCACTCGCTCCCGGTGGAAAGGGAACGCCCTGGCTTTCGAGAAATTCGCGCGCGCCTTCACGGTTCACCAGTAACTGGCCGCCGGTCGATTCCTGGGTGTCTTTACCTGTCCCCGCCGGGGCACCGGCTCCACCTTTCGTTGGCCCCTGGCTAAGCGCGCTTACCCCTACATTGACCGTGCTACCGATGAAACCTGGTGGAACACGGTATTCTTTTGTTGTTAGCTCGTTGCTCTGCTCACTCAAGGGAAGAATCAGCACGGCGTATGGCTCGACCTTTACTTTCAAGCCAGCCTGACTGGCGATGTAGCGCAGTGCTTCTCCTAACGGGATTTGGTTTAAAGTCAGAGTAATCCGGGCTTCGGCCGGATTCACTGGCGGAAGCGACGGTGTCGCGGGTGTAACGGCCGGCGCTGCTGTGGCGACGCCAGCCGCTGCTGGAGGCGCATTTTCGCCGGCTGGCAATGCTCCTGCCTCGCCAGCGGTTGTTGTGGCCGTTACCGGAGCGGGCTCGCTCGAGCGGCCAAGAGAGTGTAAACGCAATACGATGTCCACTCCGCGACGTCCTTCGGTGGTGGGATCATTCGCCGCCGCCTGTTGACGCAGGAAATCAATTGCCTCGCGGATACTGGCATCGCGGAATTCGATCCGCGGAATGATGATGCTATCGAGCTTGCTCCGAATACGCGCGGTATTCCCGGCATCGTGCTGGATACCGCCCTCAATCGCGCCCCCCGTTTGGCCGTACTGGCGCACTGGTTGTTCCCAGGCGTGCTCGACCTGCCACATAGCCCGGCCCCGGGTTTCATTGTAGGCCTGGGTACCATACTGATACTTGGTCAGATCGATTCGCTCCTGGCCCTTGCGCGCCGCCGTGTTGTAAGGATCTAGATTCAGCACCTGTTCGTAGCGCTTCATTGCCAAATCGTAGCGGCCCGATTGATAAAAGCCCTCCGCTTCCGTCAGCAGCTTTTTCACTTCCTCGACTTTGGCGAGAAACGTCGGCCCCATCGTTTTGTTGATGTAACCGGGATCGTGCAAATGAGCCAGCAGGGTCCGGGCTTCGCGACAGTTCGGATTGTAGGCGTCGGTCAAAATTTCGTTCAGAATCTGCTCAGCCTCTTCGTATTTGCCCTGGGCAATGCGTTGCTCGGCTAGTTTGACTCCGCTTTCGCAAAAGCCTTCGAGCGCGGCGGAATAGGATCCCCCGCTAGCGGCCGAACCTGGCAGGTAATGCAACGCCGTGCGAAAGTCGTCGTGCGCGACTTCGTAATGCTTGGCGCTCAGCTCCGATTGCGCCCGCGCCACGATTTCTTCGCCGCGCGGGACGCGAGCCTGACGCCGGGCAGCCTCGCGATCAGCAATCGTTTTTACGTTTTGTGCCTGCCCAAGCGCGGGCAGGCAAAGGATCAAACCCGACACGACGAGCCGGGCGGTAGAGAAGTTTTTCATGAGGCGGGTTTTTACTGGCTGAGGAGACCGATCTCAATCGGTGCATCTGGCTTTTGGCTGCTGGCGATCACCGCTTTCGTCGGTTGAACATCTATTAGTTTGTACCTAATATCCCCCTGCGGTGGCAATGAAAATTCTTGGTCTTTTTTGACGACAAGCTCTTTCCGGTCCCGCCAGGAATAAACAAAAGTGGCAACTGATTCAGGCGAGATGGCCACTTTTTCCTTCACCAGGGTCAGTTGCTCATGCGTTTCAGTGTTCTCCAGGATCAATTCCGAAGCGTCTTCATCGGTCCCATATCTGTCCTTGACCGACTTCTCGGTGAACTTGGCGACCCGGAAGTGCGTCCCGGCAATGGTATCCCCAATTGTCACGAACTGAGTCGGCTGTTTGAGGTCGATGGTATTGATCCCGAAAGTGCCCTCTATGCGCGAGGCGAAGACGAGGCGAAATGGCTCCTGCGAAAATGACTTGAGTTTTAGCTTTGTCAGGTAATCCGGGTGGGACTTAGCGTCGACCGGATTGGTATGCCCCTGCCACTCATCAAAGTTATTGAAACCGTCACCGTCAGGATCCTGTTCCAATACGTCGGCGTCAGCGATGGGTAGGCCGAATTGCTCAATCCATTCGTTTGGGACCGGCGGATGCACTTCGGTCGATTGCAAAGTAGCAGGCTGACCATCTGCGCCGATGAAATGTTTTTCCGGAACAAAAAGTCCAGAGCGTCCACCAAACGTCCATTGCGGTGGCTGTCGCAATTTTTCCAACGCAGCATTCACCTCGTTCGCTTTGCCAGGCGGGGAAGCGGGCCGTTGGACGGGATGGGATTGAAGATCGGCGAATTGCGATTGGAATCCGATAGCGCGCTGGAAAATGCAAAAAGCGCTCACCAACAGAACCGCGACCCCAGCGATTAGCAGTACGCGCTCGTAATTTTTTTGCAGCCAGTCCATTCAGAACGCCCTCATGCGCCGCATGATCTTGTTTGGGGAGCGCACGCGCCCTCGCGTGCGGTCTTCGGCGCCCCCGCCGAAGACATCTCTTGCGTCCACAACCACAGATAATCTTCGTTTTTGCGTAGCGACCTTTGAATCCCATGGGTTCCGACAGATGTACGCGAACTTCTCCGGCAGATCGGTTTCTGATCGAATCAAACGGTCAAACGATTCCTTCTCCCAAACCGGGCCTCTTTTTCCGTTTGCCTTGTTGATATAATGCGCCGTTGAAGACTTGATTCCGTGCAGAATTTCGCTCAGCGACCAAAAGACCATCTTGCGGTCGTCGCTCTTAATTTGCGGCTCGAACAGCAAATGAACGTGATCTGGCATCACACACGCCACGTAGAGCTCATATTGTCCCCGTTGATGACCACGCACTGCGCTTCGAAGCACAATATCGCGTTCACTTGGACTCAGTAAACGTCGCTGATACGTAGAGAACGCGATACCGTATTTTTTCCACGGTCGCTCAAAGTGTGGTAGACGGCGTTTCGAATACCATGCTTCCGAAGTTGTTTCCGGCGAGGCGCCGGAAACGGCACGCGAAGCGCGTGCGCTCCCCGGAATGATCGTGCTCGCGAGAGCGCTCGACCTAGGAATGCTCGGTTTTCGAGCATGAGTATGAGCAAGAGCAGGAGTATGACTTCTCACAGCCTGAAATTAACGAGCTCAACTCTGCCGGAGAGGTCGATGTGTTCGTTGCCGACAATGAAATTCAACGGCCCAGCCGGAGTCGCGGCTGGCCCTGCGGCAGCGCCAGCTGCCTGAACTGGATTCGGAGGCGAAATTACTGCTCCCGGTCCGGCCACGTTTTCACGGGATGGCCCCTTGTCTTTTTGGTTTTTAACTCGAACCGCCCGAATGATAAAGAATTGCTCGCTCGTTGCCGCGATCTGATTGATGACTTTGCGTCCAGCCGTCGGCGAGGCGGCGATTGTGAATTCAACGGCACGTTGCTCGATTGATTTCGGGCCAGGCGAGGGCTTTGGTGGAACTCGCGGAGTTGCCGCCTGGGCCGGACCTACGGCTGTAACTATTCCCGGATGGGGGATACGATGGAATGCCGTGATGGCATCGACCCGAGCTTCGATGATTGTATTTAACAAGAGCTGGATTTGCGCAAGTTCCTGGCCGAGCGCCGGCGCCTCCTCTGGAGTGGGAAGCGCCGAAACAAATTCATCAAAACCGAGAAAGAAATTTGGGGGCAATTTAACCCGATGACTTCGGGCGTTTTCGGTTGTGTGCGTTATCGCTTCGCGCAAACGCGTCTGGAACTCATTCGGAGCTAATGGCGTCTCCGTCAGCATGTGGGCCTTGAGCTCGGCTTTCAGTTTCTCGAGCGCGACCTTGTACTCATCAAGATACGTTTTCATTTTCCCCGCGTTGGCGGCGCTCGGGTAGGGATTACCGCTTTCCAAACGGATCTGTTCCGAAGCCGAATCCCGATATTTTGTTATCGCATCT
>QHPN01000208.1:4784-5331 GCA_003219115.1 Verrucomicrobiota bacterium
CGGCAATGGCAATGAATGCACTCCAAAAGGGATTTTCGCGGAACCAGTTCATGGCAATGGCAATGGTTGTTTCAAATCAAGCTGAAGCTCGTATGGAAACGCCCATTCGGTGTTGTTCGGCATGGTGGGCTTGATCACTTTTTGCTGATTCTTGGGGTCGATCGCGAAAAACGGTGAGCCTGCCAGGTTCTTGAAATAATCCACTACCACTTCCTGCTGCCGCGGGTTCCACAAATACAGTCCCCGAATAAGCAGCCCATCAATCGCGGGCCCGCCACTTTGCGCTCGTCCGGCGACAGGGCGCGCGGGCGTAATTGGCGATGCCACTGGTTCGGGCACGATTGCTCCTGCGCCGGCTGCCGCCGTCGCCCCCGCCAACACAGGTTTTCCGTTCGATAAAGGAATCAACTCGGTGATCCAGATATTTTCCTTTGGCAATCGCGCGTTCAGATCTTCCAACAATTGCGGCCAGAAACTACGAGCATTGACCGCGTTCACCAGTGGCAAGGCGAGACTATCAAGTGTGGTCGCCTCCTTGCGAACGCCA
>QHPN01000208.1:5381-7705 GCA_003219115.1 Verrucomicrobiota bacterium
AAGCGTATTCACCTTCGCGTCCACCTGCCGCTTGGTTTCGCCCAAAACGCCTGCAGCGTGCAGATAAAAGACGCTCCAGCCCAGTAATGCCGCAATGACACACGCGACTGCGCCGATGAGAAAGGGCCGTCGCCGCTGGACTTCGTGGGCGCGAACCACGCTGGCCGGTCGCAGGTTCAATTCCATCGGGCAACTCGCAACTGCCCGCAAAGCCAGACCAACGACTTCGCCTAGAAGATGAGCCGACCGGGCAATCTGCTGCGTATCCGCCTCGTTAGCGATGGCGACATTGCGCACCGGATTGAAGAAATCGATCGGGACGTGCAGTTTTTCTTGAAAGAATTCGCGCATGTACGGCATGCCCAAACTGCCTCCACACAAATAAATTCGCGCCGGCGGTTTGCCCTGTTGCTGGGTTCGATAATGACTGATCGACCGCATGATTTCAGCATGCAGCCGGGTCATGGTGCTCCGAATAATTTTCGACATCCGCGCCACATCAGCGTCCGAGGGATCGGCATAAGCACCCCCGAGGCTGACGAAGCCGCCCTCTCTTTTACGCGCTTCGGCAGCGGCAAAGGGCTCGTTGAATTCCCTCGCCAACGCTGCCGTCACCGAACTGCCACCGATAGGGATGCTGCGTGAAAAAATTTTGCCCGGCTCAATGAAAAGCAAATTGGAGGTGCGAGCGCCGATATCGACCAGAAGAGAGGGATCGGTGACTTCGCTATAGTTGTAACGAAAGGCGTTGTAGAGACTCATCGTCGCCATGCCAATCACGTCTGGCCGGAGCCCCGCTGCTTCCACGGCTGCGTTCATTCCTTCGAGCAAATCGGATTTGATCGCGACGATCACCACCTGCACTTGCTCATCGGCCCCGCCCCCGACGAGTTGATAATCCCATACCACTTCGTCAATCGGGAAGGGCACGTTCTGTTGCGCTTCAAACGCAATAATGCGATCAATCTTTTCTTCCTCCACCGCGGGCAGCTTTACGAAACGGGCAAAGACGGATTGTGCCGCAATCGCATAGTTGACTCTGGCATTTTTGATCCCCATTTCGTGGAGCACCTCGCGCAAAATGGCGGTGAACTGCGCGTGCCGGAATGGCTCGCCCGGATTCTCAATCGCGAGATCCCGGCGTCTGTAGTCCTGCAGAACCAAACCGCCGAGGCCTTGTGGGCGAAAGTCGGCTACCGAGATCGCCTGGGATCCGAGGTTGAGGGTGAGAATGCGAGGTTGTCTAGGCATGCCTAGAAGCTCCAAGTCACAAAATTAGGCATAACCTAGAGGTTCCAAAACCCAAACAAACGCCCAACTCCAATCCTCAAAATCGGCGACCCTCTCTTTCTTCTTCATTTGGGATCTTTGTTTGGAGCGTTGGGATTTGTGATTTCCCGCATTACCGGGCGGTTTTGATTTGGCAATAACGGTCCCAATACAATGGTGCAAACGGGGTTTCATTCTTGTTCAAAACCAGCCCGCCGACCTGCGGCAGGGTCGCATACCACTGCGGCGCGGCTCGGTTCAAACTCAACTCATCTTTCAGCGCGCCCTGTTGCATGAGCTGCACGGCAACATTTTGCAGCGCGTTGTTGGTGACTGTCCGCCCCAGCATCAGACGCTGCAAGGTCTTCGGAGTCACATACATCACTGAACGATTGTCGCGCGCGGCGGCAATATTGACGTGCGTAACTTCGCCGGTCAGCAACTTGCCATTAAGCAAGATGAAGTATTTCAGCGTCAGCTCGTCGGTGAATTCGGGCGCCGAGGCGAAGGTCACTTCCACTTCCAGCCAGCGTTCGCGCTGATCGGCCTGGAATTGTTCCGCTCCGGTATAGGTGAATTGCGGCGAGGAAATGAAGTTGGTCGTAATTTTCTGCAATTGAAAATCCACTGCGGCCCGCGCTTGCGCCATTGCCGTCGTCCCCACGGCCGAGGCGATGATCGCGCAAATTAGAATCGTTCGTCTCATTGGGTTGTTCTGTTCACCAGCTCTATGTGTTCGCTGAAGTACTCTATCGTTTTACGAATCCCTTCATCGAAATCTACCCGCGGTTCCCAGCCTAGAATTTTTTTTGCCCGCGTAATATCCGGCTGGCGCACTTTCGGGTCGTCCTCTGGCAACGGGCGATACTCGATGCCGGATTCCGTCCCCGTGATCCGAATAATCTGCTCCGCAAATTGTTTGATCGTCATCTCGCGTGGATTGCCAATATTCACTGGCTCATGAAAATCGCTCATCGCTAGTCGGAAGATCCCATCGACTAGATCACTGACGTAACAAAAAGAACGCGTCTGCGAGCCATCGCCGAAAATCGTCA
>QHPN01000071.1 GCA_003219115.1 Verrucomicrobiota bacterium
CGAGCAATCCCGTCCCGGCGCGGTAAAAAAGATAAACAGAGTAATCGACCATTAATTCTTCCAACGTTTGCCGGTTCACGGCATCAATCAATATCGTTCTCGTTAGTTTCGGAGCTTTGGACCGGAGCCCCGCTAAGGAGCGGGCTGATTCCTTGCTGCAGCCGCGCCGCTGTCTCGGGGCGTCGCGCGCGGCACGGCAACATCCTCGGCTTTCCTAAGCTCACGAAAAGGGGAGCGCAACCATCCTGGTTGCTCCTTTCGGTATCCTGCCGAAAGTCTTGCCAAATCGGCGGTCATCCGCTTTCGTCCGGCAGCCGCCGGGCTACAGTGCGACAGGTAGACCGCCTCTACAACTTATGAAAAAAGAAGATATTTGGCGCGGTTTACAGGCCACCGCCAAGGGAGCGCTGAGCACGCGCGATTATCGCGCACCCGCGCTGGCGAAACGGCTTGCCGGTATTGGCCTGGAAGCAGGGCAGATCGTGTCGGCGAACAGGCGTTCGCTGGCGGTGGTCTGGATTCCCGGCGTGGAAATTTTCCCGCGCATCATTTACGTGCAACGGCATCGGGGATTGTTCGGAGAATTTGCGCGCCGCGACGAAGGAGTTTTGGGGAACCTGAAATTCTGGCCCCGGCAATGGGCGACCGCCCGCATGTTCGCTAACACCGCCAAAGGCTTTCATGTTCACCCCCCGTTTATTCCCGAAGGTGAAGACGCGGCGAAATGGTTGCGGCGACAATTCGCCAAAAAAACTTTGGCTAATTATGAGGCCGAACAGTGGGACGTGATGTTTTTTGTGCAGGGTCGGGTGGAGATGATCTTGCGCGATGTCCGCGAAGGGTTTCGCAGTCGCATCATGCATTTTTACATCGATGGCGATAATCACCGCAGCTCGAACAATGTCGCGGTCGTGATTCCACCGGGCGTCGCGCATGCCCTGCGAGTAGAAGGGAGCGAAGATGCCATCATGGTTTACGGCACGAGCACAAACTTTGAGCCGGCCTTCGAAGGTCGGATCGCGAGCGACGTGGAATCGGCGCTGTTGCCGGAAAGTTGGCGCAGTTTTCTGGCGGAATAGGTGAAACGTCAGTTCGATCCGGCGGTGCCGGAATTGATGGACCGGTCGCAACCGGTCACGTCCGAGCTGGAACGCGATCTCGCCAATATCCGTTCGCTCAATCGCTGGTTCGGCAGTTACCGTCAGGTCCGACGTTTTTTATCGTGCTGGCTGAAGCCGAACGGCAAAGCGCGAATCTTGGATGTCGCCACCGGGTCGGGCGACATCCCACGCCTGATCGTCGATTTTGCACGAAGACAAAATGTTTCCGTTCGCATCGACGCCATCGACCAACAGAGTTCCACCATCGAAATTGCGCGCCGCCTCAGCACCGATTTCCCTGAGATTGAATTCTTCTCCGCCAACCTGTTTGAATGGAATCCGCCGGAGCGGTACGACATCGTTCTTTGTTCGCTTGCCCTGCACCATTTCAGCGAAGACGATGCCGTTCGCGTACTGCAAAAATGTCGCGACCTTTCCCGCGAACACGTTCTGGTCGCCGACCTCCGAAGATCGCGCTGGTTAAGCTTCGGCGTTTATCTACTGACCGCAGCAATCTATCGCAATGCTATGACGAAAACCGACGCACGCCTCTCCGCTGCGCGGGCTTTCAGTTTTAAGGAAATGCGCGAATTAGCTGAGCGCGCCGGCTGGAAGAACTTCGGCCACCGCAAGTTCCAGATTGGCCGCCAGGCAATCTGGCTTTAGCGAGCAAACCGGCGGCTGCCGGACAAACTCTGAAAGAGTTCGCGAGCAGGCAGCTGCTCCCTGACGTTTCGCTTCGCTCGGGATGACGGATAAGGTGTTCGGCGATGAAAATCATCGAAACCGTTGGCGAAGTTCAGGCGGACGCGCGTGAACGAACCTCCAGGTCTGTGCTGGTGCCCACGATGGGCGCGTTGCATCGGGGGCACTTGGAATTGGTGCGCGTGGCGCGGGAGCATGCTGGAAAGGATGGGGAAGTCGCAGTCAGTATTTTTGTGAATCCGTTGCAGTTTGAGCCGGGGTCGGATTTTGAGAAATATCCGCGGCCGGAATCGGTGGATGAAAATGTTTGTCGCGATGCCGGAGTGAATCTGCTGTTTCGGCCGAATGACATGTATTTTGACGATCGCTCGGTTTACGTCGAGGAGACCGCGCTTTCTGCTGGGCTCTGTGGCGCGGCACGGCCGGGGCATTTCCGCGGTGTCTGCACCGTGGTGGCGAAACTATTTAATTTGCTCGCACCTGACGCAGCGGTGTTCGGAGAGAAAGATCACCAGCAACTCGCGATCATTCGCCGAATGGTACGGGACCTGAATTTTCCAATTGAAATAATCGGGGTGCCGACGGTGCGCGAGGCGGACGGGCTGGCATTGAGTTCGCGTAACCAATATTTGAATGCGGATGAGCGGGCGCAGGCGACGGTGCTGTATCGTGCGATGACTCGAGTGAAGGAGCTGGCTGATGGGGGACAAAAGTCCGTGGGCGAATTAATCGATGTGGCGAAAGGCGTGATCGCGTCGGCGAAGAGCGCGCGCGTTGATTACATCAGCATCGTCGATGCCGATAATTTGCAGCCCCTGGGAGTGTTGCAGCCGAATGCAGTCATTGCGCTCGCGGTTTTTGTCGGCAAAACGCGATTGATCGATAACCTGCGACTGTGGTGAAGGAATTCGATTTCGTTGTGGTCGGGAGCGGGATTGCCGGTCTGAGCTTTGCCTTGAAGGTGGCACAACACGGGTCGGTGGCAGTGATCACGAAACGCAAAGGTGCCGACAGCAACACGGCCTGGGCGCAGGGAGGGATCGCCTGTGTGACGAGCGATGAAGATTCGTTCGAGCTGCACGTGCGCGACACGCTCGAAGCCGGCGCCGGGCTTTGCGACGAAAAAGTGGTGCGCACGATCGTGACGGAAGCGCCGGAAGCGATCCACGAGCTGATGGAAGTCGGAGTGCATTTTGATGAGCGCGAAGTTTCCGGTCATCGCGAGCTGGACCTTGGCCGCGAGGGCGGACACTCGAAGCGGCGAGTGTTGCATGTGCAGGACGTGACCGGGCGCGAGATCGAAAACAAGCTGCTGGCAGCGCTGGGCCGATCGCCGCGGGTGCAGTTGATGGAAAATCACACCGCCATCGACTTGATCACGGCAGCGAAACTCGGATTTGCGGCGGAAGATCGGTGCCTCGGGCTTTACTCGCTTGATGAAGCGATCGGGTCGTGCTGGCGACTGGCGGGTGCGGGAAAGTTTATCTCTACACCACCAATCCGGCAGTCGCGACTGGCGACGGGGTAGCGATGGCGTGGCGTGCCGGTGTTGCCATCGCAAACATGGAGTTCATACAGTTCCATCCGACCTGCCTCTTTCATCCCGAGCAACGTTCATTTCTGATTTCAGAAGCGGTCCGTGGTGAGGGCGGGATTTTACGGGACAGTCGCGGCGATGATTTCATGCCGCGGTATCATCCGCGCGGTTCGCTCGCGCCACGCGATGTGGTAGCGCGCGCGATCGACGCCGAGATCAAACGCAGCGGTGCGCAATGCGTTTACCTCGATATCACACACAAACCCGAAGCATTCTTGCGCGAACGGTTCCCGCACATTTTCGAGACTTGTTTGCAACTCGGGATCGACATGAGCCGGCAGCCGATTCCGGTGGTGCCGGCGGCGCATTACCAATGTGGCGGGATTAAAACCGATGTTAACGGTGCGAGCAATCTGCGCGGTTTGTTTGCCATCGGCGAAGTTGGCTGCACCGGCTTACATGGGGCAAATCGGCTGGCCAGCAATTCGCTGCTCGAGGGTGTGGTGGTGGCGCGGCGGGCAGCTGGCGCAATGGTGCGGGAGTTCCCGCGTCAGCAGGACCACAAATTGGTGCTGCCGGAATGGGTCGCAGGCGATGTTCAGGATGTGGACGAGCTGGTCGTGATCTATCACAACTGGGACGAGATCCGCCGCCTGATGTGGGATTACGTTGGCGTTGTTCGTACCGACAAACGCCTGCAGCGCGCAGCCTCGCGCTTACGGAATCTCCAGAGGGAAATCCGGGAGTTTTACTGGAATTTCAAGGTGTCAGTCGATTTGTTGGAACTGCGAAATCTGGCCACGGTGGCGGCCCTGATTGTCGATAGTGCGCTCCTGCGAAAGGAGAGTAGGGGGTTGCATTACACCCTGGACTATCCGGAGACTGATGAAGCTCATTTTCGGCATGAGACCGTGCTTTCACGCGGGTAAATGCTTGGAACGGTTGATGCTGGAATATGTAAATAGCCCGCTGGGGAAGGGTTCCTAAAAAGAAGGAAAACCCTTGCTTGGGGGCAGGTTTTCGGATAAACAAGGCCACCGCCAATGCGAATCGGATTCACCGCCCTCACTCTAGCTCTCCTCGGGACGGGGGCGGCCGTCATGGCCCAATCACCCTATGAGAGCGCAGCGGATTTCGCCAAATACGCCCGCAAGTTGCGTGAGCAAGCACTGCTGAAAGTCGAGCCCCAAGTCTTTGTGCCGACCGCATCGCGCACGAGCACCGCCACCCGGTATCCGTGGAAGGCGAATATTGTGACGACGGTGTTTTGGGTGGGCGAACAGGCCGGCGGGAACAATCCGGTGCCAAATTACAAGAGCGCCTGGGACGCCAACTGGACCTCAAATTATGGCGGCTTTGATAGCCCCGACGCCTCCTCGCGCAGGAATTATATACCGTCGTCATTTGTCCCGCGGCAGAACCCATTCTATTGCGCACTGCCCTACAACGATGTCACGCACGGCCAATTCAAGCCGGAAGCGCCGCTGGTCATTCCGTGGTTCAAGACCGCTTACACCGACCCAGGCCATTCTGTTTGCAAGGATCGCTGGCTCGCAATCCGCAAGGGCAGTCGCGTTTGCTATGCGCAATGGGAAGACTGCGGGCCGTTCCGGACCGACCACTTCCAATACGTTTTCCAGAATGAACGACCGAAGCCCAATTTGAATCATGGCGCCGGCCTCGATGTCTCTCCGGCCGTGCGCGACTATTTGGGCCTGGGTCCGACCGATGTGACCGACTGGCAATTTGTCGAAGTGCGGGATGTTCCGCCTGGTCCATGGCGCAGCTATGGCGATAACAATCACTTCGTGATCGCCAAACGCCAGGCTGAAGCGCGCCTCGTTCAGCAGAGCGACGGCAGCTCGCGGTAACGGATCATTTATAGCGAGCTCGGTCAAACCGACGAGCCGTCGAGGAGAGATTTGCCTGCACGCTTCCTTCTTTCTGCGCCGCCCGCTAGTTCGTGCTACTTCCCATCACGCGCGGGCGCAGTTTTTCGAAGGTTGAGTCGAGCTCGTCAATGCGATCAACCAATTGCTGGTAATGTGCGCGCTGCGCCGTGCAGAAAGCAGTGAGCGGTTGGATCGCGGCGTTGATTTCGCCGTAGAACAAATCGATCGCGTGCGAAATCTGATTCTCGATCGCAGCCACGAGTTCGTTCCGTTTCGCGTCCATTTGTTCGGCGTAAACAAGCAGAATTTTCCCGCGCTGCCGTCTGGCCACGAAAGTTCCAATAATCGCGGCCGAAGCCGCCAGCACACCGGTCACGTCTGCGACAGCCGCGCTACTCATCGCTGCGACCAGTGCCACCAGGCCACCCGCTGCCGCCACGCCCACCGGAATTCGGAGCCGATCCGACGTTTCCCGAAATATCATTCCCATTTGTTCTGCAATGACATCTGTGCCACTTCGCTGGGCCAGGCTCAGCTGAATCGATTGCAACAGCTCCCGGCGTTGTCGGGCAAAATCTGGCGGGGTGCGCGGCGCCTGCGTTTTTACCTCGCCGCCAAAATGCGTCTCGATCATGTCCTGCAATTGTGGCCAAATGCCGCGGAGATCGGTTTCAAGCAACTGGATGGCGTTCTCGATTTGGGGCTGTACCACCTGTCGAAGCTTCGTTTCCATTTCACCCTGCAAATCACGCTGCCAATAATCGCGTCGCCAGATCATGTTCACCGTGGTCCAGAATGTCAGTTTGTTCTCGAGGAATCGCGTTCCCTGCGCCGCGCAATCGCGACACGCCTGGTCGATGCCGCGAACAAAGCCGTGGACCTGCCGCCGCGTTTGCTCTTTCCGCGCCTGTAGAAAATGGATCAGACGCTCGAAGCGTTCTTCGTCCTGATTGATAACGCGAAACGCTTCGCGCCCTTCGGATGCGATCTCGCGCAAAACAACCTGCGCGGTTTGCCAGGCCGAGCGCGCCTTGAGCGCATGCGCACTCGCATCAGCCATGATCAAATCGATGTGCTCCTCCAAAGGAACAATTTCGCTCTTTTCCTCAAGGCTACCGGCGTTTGGCGCACCGCTGCGCGCGAGTAACGCCTGACGCGCGGAAACCGCAAAGACAGGCGGTACCGTCCCGAGCTTTTGCAGCGCGGTGTCTTGCAGATGACGGCGGATCACCGCGATCTCCCCCGGCTCGCGCAGATCAGCCTGTTGCAAAACAAAAACGATATTTTTCAACCAACGCTTTTGCACGAAGGCGAGGAAATCCCAGGCCGATTGCGTCCAGGGATTGACCACAGAAAAAACAAAAAGCACGAGATCGGCCCGCGGGACGAATTCCTCGGTGATGCGCTGATGCTCCGCGACCATGGTATTGGTGCCGGGAGTATCGACGATGTTAAAGTTGCGCAGGAAATCGATCGGCAGAAAACGCTCGATCAGTTGGGATGAGACGTCGACTGTCTTTTCCACCTCGCCATAGCGAAAAATGCAAACGCGATCGGTCGCCGGAAGCACCCCGGTTTTGGCGAATTCATGGCCGAAAAGGGCATTGAGGAGTGAGGATTTCCCCGCTTTCACTTCGCCGACGGCAACAAAGAGAAGCGGTTGCCGGATATCGGTGAGAAGGGCATGCAGCGTCTCCAATGAGGCGGGGCTGCGTTGCAGGTCGGCCCCGAGTCTGAGTAAGCGGATCAGTGCAGTTTCAAGATCGGTTCGAAGCTGCAGATAATGATCGGCGATCATGCCGGCGAGACTAAGTGCTGGGCGATGCGGCGACGGACGGCGAGGGCGTGGCTGCGGGAGCAACCGGCTTGGGCGTTGGCGGCGGTATTGGTGTCTGAAGTTTCAACAATTCCGAAACGGTAACGAACTTGAATCCTTTCGCTTCCAGCTCCGTCAATGTCGCTGGCATTGCCTGGATGGTTTGCGCATGGATATCATGGGCTAGGACGATCGACCCCGGATGGGTTTCTTTCAAAATGCGGCTGCTAACGACATTCGGACCAGGATTTTTCCAATCGAGCGGATCGACTTCCCATAAAATAATTTCGTAACCGAGCTCGTCATGAATGAAATGTTTTTGGTGCGCGGTAACGGAGCCGTAAGGCGGTCGAAGTAAAGTGGGACGCGAACCGATTGCGCTGGTGATGGCCTCTTCTGTGCGTTTGATCTGACTGCGAACGTTCTCGTCGGACATCTTCGCCAGGTTCGGATGCGACCAGCTGTGGTTACCGATCTCGTGGCCTTCGCGGACCGCGCGTTGCAGGATTTCGGGGTGCTCCGCCGCATTTTCTCCAACCACGAAAAAGGTCACGTGGATGCGATGTTCTGCCAGTAAATCGAGCAGACGCGGCGTTAACTTTTGGTGTGGACCGTCATCAAAGGTGAGAGCGATATAGGGACCATCGACATGAACTGCGCTGACCGCCGTCTTTGGTTCCGGCGCGGGCGGCGTTTTCGGTTTTGTGGGCGAAGACGGCGGTTGCTGCGCCCATAAAACGGTCGCGGGAATGAGAAAAAGCAGGACGCGGAATTTTCGCAGCATGAGACCAGGAAGAGCGACAGATTGCCCTATTTTTGCGGCCATACAAGTGCGCCAGTGTCTTATGAAGGTTCGGACTGCGCAGACCCTGCCGAAGGCGGTCAGAAGCCGATTTTGGCAACTAATCTGCTGCTTGGGAGCCGGGATCGACGTTGGGGAAAATGGCGCTTCGGCGGCAGGCCGCGAGGCCACACTAACGCCGAGATCGCTTAATGAATATTCTTCTTGTCGAGGACCAGGACGACAGCCGGCACGCGCTAAGCCGGTTAATTGCAATGCGCGGCCATAAAGTGACCCAGGTCGCTTCCGCGGAGGAAGCGGAGCGGGCACTGGCGACGGAAAGCTTCCCCTTCTTTATCCTCGACTGGGTATTGCCGGGGAAAAGCGGTGTTGATTTGTGTCGCGCGTTGCGAGCCCGCCACGACGGCGACGAAATGTTCATCCTCCTGGTAACGGCGAAGGCCGATCACGCCGACTTGGAGATGGCGCTGGAAGCCGGGGCCAATGATTACCTGACCAAGCCGATTGATCTGGCGCTGCTGAATGTGCGCCTCGCGGTCGCAGAGCGACAAATTCGTGATTTGACCGAACGCAACCAGGCGCGTGTCGCACTCCAGCAATCGGCTCGGACGTTGACGGACATTCTCGAGAACACGACCGATGGTTTTTTTGTCTTGGATTACGCCTGGCGGTTTACGTATGTGAATCCGCAGGCCGAGAGGTTGTTTGGCCGAGCCCGTAAAGAACTTCTCGGGGGCGAACTTTGGCAGAAATTTCCGGAGCTCCGGAATACGCCTTTCGAGGAGAATTATCGGCAGGTGATGGCGAACCAAACGCCGGTGGAGTTTGAGGCATGCGAACCAAACGGCACGACCACGTGGTTTGAAGTTCACGCCTATCCAAGCGGTGGCGGGGTGTCGGCATTTTTTCGCGATGTGACCGAACGCAAGCGCGCGGAAGACGATCGGCTTACCAAAGGCAAAATCGAGTCGCTGGGGACTCTGGCCGGCGGTATTGCTCACGACCTGAATAACATTTTGACTGTAATTTCCGGCAACATCGGCCTGGCCCAGCTCGAAGCAGCGTCGGAAGAAAAAAATCTGCTCGCCTGTCTGGCGAAAGCATCACAAGGGGCGCAGGAAGCCGCTCACATGTCGAGTCAGCTGCTGACCTTTTCCAAAGGCGGTTCACCGGTGAAGAAGGTCGTGCGCATGTCCGAGTTGTTGGCGAAATCGGCCCATTTCTCACTGCATGGCTCGAACTTGCGGGCAGAAATGGATATTCCGCCTGACCTTTGGACAACCGAGGTCGATTTCGCCCAAATCGAGCAGGTGATCAACGCCCTCATGATCAATGCGCGCGAAGCAACGCCGGCCGGAGGAACAGTGGATATTTCGGCGCGCAATGTTGAGTTGGAAAACAAACCGGGCGCGCTCCTGCCGGGCGGCCGTTATGTTAAAGTAGCGATCGCAGATCACGGCGGCGGTGTTCCATCCGATATCGTGACGAAGATTTTTGATCCGTATTTCACAACCAAGCCGGTGAGTAGCGGACTCGGACTTTCGATTAGCTTTTCCATCGTCAAGAAACACGGGGGTATGTTGCACCTGGAGCAATCTTCAGCTTCCGGAGCGGTCTTCTCCTTTTATCTTCCAGCGACCCGGGCAGAGCCGGCGGTCATAAAGTCGATGGGCAACGGTCCTGGGATGCCGTCTCCGCTGCAACGGATCCTTGTCATGGACGATGAGGAGGGAATTCGTGAACTCACCTCGCAGTTGCTGAATACACTCGGTTACGAAGTAACGGCCGTGACCGATGGCGTCGAAGCGATCAACACTTACGAACGCGCCATGCGCCGTGGCGAAAATTTCCAGGCCGTGATTTTGGACGCGACCATCCGTGGCGGCATGGGCGGGCTTGCGACCATCGCGCGATTGCGCAACATCGATCCTAGCGTTGTCGCCATTATCTGCAGCGGTTATTCCGATGAGGCCGCGCTGGCGGAGTTTCTGCAATATGGATTCCGCGGGGCGCTCCCGAAGCCATTTACCCGACGCGATCTGGCCGACGTGCTGCAACGCGCCTGTATGAGTTAGAGTTACCCGGATTTTGTGCGAGAGCGGCCTCAGCGCCAAAGTGCGGAGTCAGTTCAGCCTGAGAAGCGTGCTCGTTAGTTCATCATCCAAAATAACGAAAATAGGCGCGTCATCCTGAGCGAAAGCGAAGGATCTCTCCCATGCTCCTGAATCTCCCAGTCATCGAGAGGTCCTTCGCCGTCTGTGCGGCTCAGGATGACAGCTTGTTTGCTCGCGTCGGCTAGCTTTTGCGCAATTTTTCCAAGGCGGCTATGAGCGGCTCAGGGCCGCCTTCAATATAGCCCATGATATTGGCCACCGGTTTCCCCTCTGGACTCAGCACAATCAGGGTCGGGAAAGCTTCGATGTCATATTCGCTCGCCAATTTCGTGTTCTGCTTTCGCACTGCGTCGCTTTGCTGTTTGAACCGGGGAAAATCGAGTTCCACCAAGACCAGATTCTTCGCCGCGTAATCCTGGAATTGCGGTTTGGAAAAAATCTCGGCTTGCATGTGCTTGCAATAGCCGCACCAATCCGAGCCTGTGAAATTAAGGAGCACCAGCTTGTGATCCGATTTAGCCTTGGCTTTGGCTGCTTCGTAATCCGTCAACCAATTGGCTTCAGCCAGGGCCGGGCCGCAGCAAAGAAAAACGAGACCGCTCAGGAGGAACAGTTTCTTCACGTCACAAGTTTCCGCTAAAGAAACGCCTCGCGCAAGCCTACTCCCCTGCCTTTCGGAGAAGGGAAGCCCGGCGCGGCAAAACGCCGGGCCCCCACCAAAAGATTTTACTTAATGTGCCCGGAGACCAGCTTGGTCATCTCGAACATGCTGACCTGACTCTTGCCGTTAAATACCGGCTTGAGTGAATCGTCCGCGTTGATCATCGTTCGTTTCTTTTTGTCCTGGCAACCGTGTTTCTTAATGTAGTCCCACAGTTTTTTCGTGAGCTCGGAACGCGGGAGCGGTTTCGAGCCAACGATGGCAGAGAGTTTATCATCAGGCTGGACGGGGCGCATGAATGCGGCGTTCGGCTTGCGTTTAGACTTTTTAGCTTTGGTTTTCGGCATGACCGCTGATTAAAACCGAAGCAACGAGCAGGGCAATAAGATTTTTTGCCTTGGAGAAATTAATTTTTCCCCTCGAGCCGGCGGACGGCGAGCGCGGCAATGTCATCCGGGGGAACGACGGGGGACGGAGGCGGTGCAGGTTGGCACAAAAAATCTTGCAGGGCGGACTGGGCGCTTCCTGGCGCGGAGAGTAATTGTTGTGCGACCTGTACGGGCGCGAGGCGGCGTCCGTCGCTTTGGCCAACGCCGTACAAACCATCGGTGTAGAGAAGAAACAAGTCGCCGCCGCACAGTTCCATCGCTGTTTCGGTAAAACTCGAGGCTGCGACCAGACCAAGCGGAGGCGAGGTCGATGCGATCGATTCGGTGGCGCCATCGCCTCGTGCTATCAGCAGCGGTGGATGACCCGCGCCCACAATAGTGCCGGCGCCGCTCTCCACATCGAGCGCGACACACATTGCGGTCATGAATGAACGCGCCCCGAGGATGCTGCGAAAATCGCGATCCACCGCATGCATGATTCCCGCCGGGGTGTCGTTTTCGCCATTGGCATGGTGAAAAAGTAATTTCGCCAACGTCGTCAGCAACGCCGCTGCCGCGCCATGTCCGGTGGCATCAGCGATCCAAAAAAGCATGCGGCCGTCGCGCATTCGGAGCCAACCGTAAATGTCGCCACCCACCTGAATGACTGGCCGATAAAATGCGGCGATTTCCCATCCCGGAAACTCCGGAGGCTTTGCGGGAATGAGCGAGCGTTGGGTGCGTTGCGCGGCTTCGAGGTCCTGTTCAAGGTTTCCCCGCCATGCCTCCAACTCTTCGTTTTGTTTGAGCAATTGTTCGCGCATTGAACGCAGACGCAGTTGCGTTTCGATGCGCGCGCGCAGCACCTCTGGGTGAATTGGCTTGGTGACGAAATCATCTGCTCCCGCCTGGAGACAGAGTACTTCGCTTTCCTCGCTACCATGACCGGTGAGCATGATGGTCGGAAGCTGCGCGATTGCAGGAGACGGATCGGCCCGAATTTGTTTCGAGACATCAGCGCCATCGAGGCCGGGCATGTCGTAATCCAGCAGGAGAAGGGAAGGTGGCTGTTTGCGCACAAATGCGAGGGCCTCTTCGCCGTTCTCCGCTTCAGCGCAGGAATACCCCGCAGCGGTTAATGTCCGTGCCAGCAGCCGCCGGCTCGCGCGATCGTCGTCAACCACCAGAATTGGATTGTCCTCCTTGGTCATTCCCTAAAAATAGAATCGAAAGGCAATCCCGTACGACGTGTATTGCTGAAACAATACACCATAGTGTTGCAATTATCGAAGCGCGCGCTTTTGAATTGTCAGTATATTAAGGTTGAATTAGAAAAGGGATGGGTTCGTCGAATCGATTCTTATGAAATGCTCACCGTGGCTCGTGTTTGTTGCTGGCTTTGCTTTTGTCTCATGCGCGGATAATGAGCCGCCAGTGCGTCATCGCGTGGCGCGTTATCCAAACGCACCCGAAGAGCCCATAACACAACCCTACAATCCAAACCAGCCGCCTTCGCCAACGGAGACGACGGAAGAAAATGCGCCGCCCGAGGCCTCGGCTTCCCCGGCGGCGCGGACGACCAAAGGCGATCTGCCGTACGGTATTCCGGTTCCAAATAAGCCCGGATTTGTGACCAGCCCTTACGCCCCGAATCAGGGCTACGTCGATGTTCGCGGGTTTCCGCCGGGCACCGAAGTAAAAGACCCCTACACGAACAAAATCTTTCTCGTGCCGTAACAGCCGGAAAATATTGTAGCGGCGCTCTGTGAGCGCCGAAAATCTTTTGGAAAAGCGGCGACGGTCATAGACCGCCGCTACAGCGTGCAGGGTTGCACGCCGCGCTACCGGCGTGTCTGCTTTTTGTCAAAGGATGCTGTAGCATCCGCTGCCGTCAGCGGACTTCTGGTGGACAAGCGCGTTGGATACCGGCATGATTCCTCCTTCCAGGTTTTGGGCGGCTGAGAATTCGAAAGGCACATGGAACTGCGGGTTAAACGCGCACCTCATATCGACACAGAAATCACTGTGCCGGGGGACAAGAGCATTTCTCATCGCGCCGCCATTATTGCCGCTCTCTCCAATGGGATTTGCCGGCTGAACGGATTTCTCATGGGCGATGATTGTCTGCGAACCGTGAATGCTTTGCGCGCTCTCGGTATTCGTATCGACGACCCGGAACCGGACACGATTGTCGTTCATGGAAAAAGACGCGTGCTTTGTGCGCCGACCGATGAAATTGATTGCGGCAATTCCGCGACCACGATGCGGCTGATGGCGGGATTACTCGCCGGCCAAACATTCGAAAGCCGGCTGGTTGGAGATGCTTCGCTTTCCAAGCGTCCAATGGGGCGCGTCATCGCGCCGTTGCAGCGGATGGGCGCCAATATTACGGCGGAAGGTCCCGACGACACACCGCCACTGCGCATTCGTGGTGGGTCATTGCGTGGAATTCGCTACGAGATGCCGGTGCCGAGCGCGCAGGTTAAGAGTGCGATTTTGTTGGCCGGTCTATTCGCTAAAGGCAAAACGTCAATCGTCGAGGGGACCCAGACTCGCGATCACACCGAACGCATGCTGCGTTATTTTTTCGTGCGTACTACGCGAGAGGAGAACGGGACGATCTCGATTTTTGGCGATCAAGTTCCCGAATCGCGCGATTTCCGCATTCCCGGCGATCTTTCTTCAGCGACCTACTGGCTCGCCGCTGCCGCAGCACAGCCGGGTGGCCACCTCCTCGTTCGCGACGTCGGTTTGAATACCACGCGCACGCCGGTGCTCGGCCTGCTCGTGCGCATGGGCGCGCAAGTCCGAGAAGCGATTGAAGATGTCGACCAACTCGAACCGCATGGCATCGTAGAAGTGACCGGCGCGGTGTTAAAAGGAACGGTAATTCAAGGGAAGGAAGTTGCGCAATTGATCGATGAGCTTCCAGTGCTGGCCGTGGCTGGCGCGCTCGCCAATGGCACCACCATTATTCGTCAGGCCCAGGAATTGCGGGTGAAGGAAACCGATCGCATTGCTGCCATCGCGCACAATTTGCGAGTAATGGGCGCGCAAGTGATTGAGCTCAGCGACGGGCTCGAGATTCATGGCCCCGCCCCGCTGCGTGGAGGTCGCGTCGCCAGTTTTGGCGACCATCGTATTGCCATGGCGTTCGCCGTCGCCGGGCTTTTCGCAGACGGCGAAACCATCGTGCAGGATGCCGAATGCGTGGAAATTTCCTACCCGGGTTTCAAAGGCGCGCTCGAAAAAATCATGACTCCGAAGCGCGGTCCGGGCAGCACACCGGTAATAGGCTCCCTCTCCCTCGCGCCGGCTGAATAATCTCTACCCTTTCCACGGTCATCCCCAGCAATAACGCCAGTCCGGTCGAAGACTCGCCGTGGAGAGCCCGGACCGAGGGATTCCAGTGCGCGACGTTTAAGGCAGCTTCAAAACGCAACGCCATCCCCTCTCCCGCCGGGGTGAGGGCATTCGGTCTCTCTCCGGCATCACATCGCGGATGAGCCGCTAGCAGATAAAATTAGCCTTGCTTTCGACTGGGGAATCAGGCAAGACTCCGCCTTCCATGGACGGCAGCCTCGGAAGCAAAAAGACGGAATTATTGCGCCGTAACCCGTCGACTCCTCGTTAGGCGAAATCCGTGTCGGAACATCTGCCAGGAACTCTAGGATGACAATAGTGACGCCAGTGCGATTTTATCCAATCATAGGGGGTTGCCATCAGATATGAGCTCAATTCGGGAACAGATCGAATCGTTCGGAACATGGATCACTCGGTTTGATGTCGAAGGCGTTGAGTCCGGCGGCACTTATGATCCGTCCAGTGATCAACGCGTCTGCCGTTTCATCGCCGAATTGCGAATGTATAAGCTGCAAAGTTCAAATGGTGATCGCCCGCTGCGCATCCTGGAATGTGGCTCATTTGAGGGAGCCCAAACCGCTATGCTGGCGCAGGCATTCCCGCACGCGCAGATAATTGCTGTCGACGTCCGTCAAGACAGCATACGGAAAGCAAAGTTTTTGCATTCCCTGCGAACGATCACGAATATTCAGTATCTACAGGACGATCTCGACAATCCGCAGTTCGTCTTCGCCGAAACCTACGACGTTATCTTTTGCGTGGGTCTATTGTACCATCTGCGCGATCCAGCGCGGTTTTTGGCGCGCGCTTGCGCGGCGGCTCCGTTCCTGTGGGTGTGGTCATTGGTCTGCACCGAAGCTGAAGCAGTCGTCAGCGAAAACGGCTACCGCGGTCGGATGTTGGCTGAAACACCAGACCATCCGCTTAGTGGAATCGGTTCGAAGTCGTTTATTCCTACAATTTCTTCGCTCGCGGATATGCTTTGGAATGCCGGATATCAGACAATTGAATTGCTTGAAAAGGTAATGACCACCAACGGCAATGGTCCCGCCCTCCTCCTACAGGCGCAGCGCGGCTCGAGTTCTTTTCGGACGACGTGATTGCTTCGTTTACCTGTCGACCGCGCAGGCCGTTATAGCACCTGGAAGGATATCGCAACTGTGGCCGGCGCGGATCTCAAAGAGGTCAGCTGTCATGAAAGCAGTTCGAGTAATTCGACCGAGGGGCCTAACAATACATCCGAGGTCGCCCATTAAGGGATTTCAGGACGAGTCGTTGGTAGAGAGGGTCATGCAACGTGTTCCAGTTTCCGTCTTGCTTCTGCGGCCGTTCCAATAAAGAACACATTTGATGCCGTCTCATCGCATCATTGCCATCGATGGCCCGGCTGCCTCGGGTAAGAGCAGTGTTGCCCTTGCTCTGGCACAGCGGCTTGGATTTTCCCATGTCAATTCTGGCGCGATGTACCGTGCAGTGACATGGCATGTCTTGCAGCGCAGCGTGGATGTGCACCAACCCGCCGCCGTTGTCGCCGCAGTCGAGCAATCAAAAATCGTTTGCGAACTCGTCGATTCTCAATCGCGCATCTTGATTAACGATCAGGATCCCACCTCACATTTGCGGGATGACAATGTGAACCGTGCCGTCTCGATCGTGAGCAGCATTCCGCGGGTTCGCCAGATTTTGGTCCCGCGGATGCGCGAATGCGCCAAGGCAGACAACGTCGTCATGGAAGGGCGCGACATCGGCTCGGTCGTTTTTCCGGAAACACCTTTCAAATTTTATATCGACGCATCACCAGAAGTGCGGGTACAACGTCGCCGGGCCGAAGGCCAGCGCGATGAAATCGCCGCGCGGGATCGCGCCGATTCTTCGCGCGCCGCGTCACCACTCGTCGTCGCGCCTGATGCCGAAGTGATCGATACTTCCACCCTCACGATTGAGGGCGTTGTTAACGAAATCATGCGCCGGCTCAAACAAAAAGGACTCCCGATTTAAGGATTTAACAATTTAACGATTCACAAATGCTCGCCCGATTACTGACTTGTGGTGGCAGACGTTTCGCCTCCATGGATTCCGGAGTTGCGGCCGACACGGCTGTCTCTAGAGGGAAACGGCTCGCTGCCTTTCAAAACGCCGCGCCGTGAATTTTTATTACTGGCTGGGATACACGCTCTCGCGCTTACTCGCGCAAATCTTTTTCCGATTCCGCATTTTGCATCGGGAGCGCATGCTCCAGAGCGGGCCGGTGATTCTGGCGATGAATCATCAAAGCTTCTTTGATCCGCCGCTGGC